>JARXWK010000014.1 GCA_029916745.1 Dysgonomonadaceae bacterium PH5-43
AACAAACAAATAGATATATTGCTGTTAATCAGCTGAATAAAATTATTTAACATAAAAAAGAAGCTCTTAAATTTGGATTACAACATAGAAGAGACATCGCCTCTCTTAGTAGAGAGAAGACCCTAAGTGAAGCTTTGCATTTTTAGGAGAAAAATACTTGCCAAAAGATAGGATTTGCGTCCTTTCTTATTCTCAATTATTCACTATTTGACCATCAGATATTCCCTGACAATCAATTATTATTTTACTCCTTGAACTGTTATTATAGAACTGGATTTTTGCTTTCCCTTCATATTGTGTATCTATATTAGGATTCCAATACAAGGTACGTCTGTAATCGACATCACCAAAAACAGGAGGATTAGCTTTGTAATCGGGGTTATAAAAATCTTTAGCCTCCGAATAGCCTTGAAAACTGGTATGACGAAGACCTTCGGGATAATAATTTATGTCGTTGTTGTGTAAATGTAAATAGATAAATACTTTAGGTGTAATCATTCCGCCTTTATTACAAGTAAAATCACTCTTAGTCCAAGCATACAAATCAGTATAATATACATCTATTTTAGAAATTTCTTTTATCTCTACCTGACTTGGGAATCCATAATAAAGGAATACTTTATCTTCCATTTGCTTGAATGTCATAAGTTTATCATTGTGCCCATAACACCAATGTATATCTCTATTATTGAATTTACCCTCATACATATCATACTGCGATAATTTTTGATGCAAATATTCATTAACTGTATAAAAATAATTTGCGCCTTTATCTTGCAAATCATTGTAATCTTTATCTACATCAAATACAATGTCAGGGCCTGTGTGCTTCGAGACTCTCTTTTTTATAACTACCTCTCTTAATAACTTTTCGTCTAACACAGATGTTTTTTTAGAACTTTCATTTTGCAATTTTGGCATTAAATAAAATCTATTGTCAATGTCTAATTCACTTAAAGAAAAGGATTTTAGATTGGGAGAAATAGTTCGGTCTAATAATATCCTGCTCTTAAATGTTTTGCCTTTTTGAGTTGCGTGAAGTCCTAAAAACCATTTATTATACAGAGAAACCGAATCTAAAGAGAACGCAAATTCCCCTTCTTTATCTGTAATAGCCTTACCTCTAAACGACATAGAATCTTGCGTCATCCACATAAACATATTTGTATCTTTTGCAGGTTTTTTATTGCGAAAGTTCAACACCTTTCCTGTAATCAACAAACTTTCCTCTATAGGGTGATTAGTATTGAATTGCTTAATGCCCGCCATACGTTTCCATTCGTAGCGTTTCCAGCCATTTACCAACATTAGAAGGTCTAAGTCTCTGTCACGTTTAGGTTTACTTTCGTCATCTCCTTTGAAGTAGTACGAAGGATTTGCTATATATCCCTTAAGCTCTGACGATAAAAGCAGATTGGTATAAACATTATCCAAGTAATATTCCTCCAAACTGTTTGCCGCCGACTTAACCGATAATGACAAATATGACGGTGTAAAGCCTTCCTTGTTTTTTGTTTCTACCGTAAGTTCTATTAATTCAAATGGATCGTAAATTTCTTTTTTACTCTTTATTGTTAAGGTTGTTGTTTGTGGGTGAGAAATGAAAATCATACGTTCAGCGAATACTTCGCCTTTTTGGTCGAACAATGTAATGTTATTAACTCCTGTAGGTAATGCTGATTCAGGCACAACTATCTCTCGATAATCATCAGAGATAAAGGCATTGAAATAATATACCTTTCCTCTACAGGCTACACTTATACCTAAAGTATCTTGTGGTTGATTGTTTGTTTTGTTTACTTTTATAGATAGTTCTTTATTATCGGTCTTTCCTACCGACATAACATAACCTTCTTGAAGAGGAGTCGGCAGCTCTATATCATAAGTCTTATTATTGTAAAATACTTTTGCCTTAAGACGTTTATTCTCAGAGTTAATCTCGAACGAACCTATGCCTTGATGTTCAGTATTAAAGCTTGCAAGTTCTTCGTTCCACATACCATAAACCTTACCTGTTACTGATATGTTGGCTCCATTCTTGTCGGTTGCCTTAAAGGCAACACGCGAACGAAGACCTTTAACGAGATTGCCTCCTTCGGGATAGAATGTAATGTTAACATCTTTGCTACTTTCTTGTCTTACTCTTTCCTTAGCTTTTTCTATAGCGTTATTATCGACAGTTATATCTGTATAATCGCCATTTATTTTAGGTTTTTCAAACACTGGTAACACTCTACTATAAATAAAAGCTTCACCAAAGTTAAGCATACAACGAGTGTAGGCTCTAACCTCATAGAAATCGGAGTTATGCTCTTGGGTGTTTAAGATAAACTCGCCATGCGCTTGTCCGTTATCTATTTTAATTTTTTTAGTTTCAAGAATATCGCCTCGTCCATTAAGCAGTTCTACATACAAAACTTTACTCAAGTCAGTAAAAGTATTGTTATCGGCAGAAACTACGTAAGACTTAAACCAGATTGTGTCGCCTACGAAATAACTTGTATTATCGAGATGTAAATAAACTTTCTCTTGCGGATAGTTGTAATTAAACGTGTGAATGTTCTTTACAAACTGAGCAAGTCTTTCTACGGCAGTAGAATCGCTTTGAGAGTATATGCCCATTATAGACAAAACAAACAAAATAAAGAATGAGGTAAAGAGCTTTTTCATGGTGATATATGTATTTGTTTCCACAAAGAAAGCAATATTTCCTTAGAAATCAAAAGAATATTGAAACGAATACAGTTGAAGCATCACGAAATAGTCTTAAATTCTAAAAGGATTGAATAGGAAAAACTCACATCTACGGTTGTGAGGTATATTGCTGCATTGTAACAACTTTTAGTTTTTATCTTTTAGTTTTTAGTTTTTATCTTACTACCTTTGTAAGTTGATTGATATAGAAAATGATTGAGTCTAATATAATAATAAAAGGAGCGAGAGTAAACAACCTGAAAAATATAGATGTTGAAATTCCTCGTGATAAGTTTGTAGTAATTACTGGTCTGTCGGGTTCGGGAAAGTCGTCGTTGGCTTTCGATACTTTATATGCAGAAGGACAAAGGCGTTATGTCGAAAGTCTCTCGTCTTATGCTCGTCAATTCTTAGGTCGAATGAGTAAGCCCGAAGTAGACTATATAAAAGGTATTCCTCCTGCTATAGCAATAGAGCAAAAAGTTAATACTCGCAATCCTCGTTCTACGGTGGGAACATCTACCGAAATATACGATTATATGCGAATGTTGTTTGCTCGTGTTGGCAAAACAATATCTCCTGTTACAGGCGAAGTAGTGAAAAAGCATAATGTAAACGACATTATTAACGAAATGCTTACTTATCCCGAAGGTACTCGATTGGCGTTACAGACAAAGATAGTGCCTTCTGAAGATCGTAGTATGAAAGAACAATTGGAAGTTCTTATAAAAGAAGGTTATTCGCGGGTAGAAATTAATGATAAAGTTTATTCGATTAATGAAGTCGTAAAAGATGAAAGTCTTATTTTTCAAGAAAATATTTATTTGCTGATAGACAGACTCACCGCATCTGCAGATAAACAAGTTGTTTCGCGCTTGTCAGACTCTGTGGAAACGGCTTTCTATGAAGGTAAAGGTCGATGCATTATAAAATTTTACACTTCGGAAGAAACAATAGTCAAAGAGTTTTCTAACAAGTTTGAAGCCGATGGAATAGAATTTGAAGAGCCGACCGACCTTATGTTTAACTTCAACAGTTCGGCGGGAGCTTGCCCTAATTGCGAGGGCTTTGGAAAGACTATTGGAATCTCGGAAGACTTAGTTATTCCCAATCAATACCTTTCGCTTTACGAAGATGCCGTTATTTGTTGGAAAGGAGATAAGATGAGCGAATGGAAAAGAGACTTTATTAGCAATGCAAAACAATATAATTTCCCAATTCATAGACCTTATTGCGAGCTTACCGAAGCAGAAAAAACTCTACTTTGGGAAGGTAAAGGAACTCTTTTAGGAATAAATGCGTTCTTCGATTTTGTTCAGCAAAATCAATATAAAATACAATATCGGGTTTTGTTAGCCAGATATAGAGGTAAAACAGTTTGTCCTTCGTGTAGGGGAACTCGTTTGAAGCCGCAGGCTCTTTATGTAAAGCTACAAGGAGAAACTATAAACGACTTGATAAATCTTCCTATTCATAAGTTGAAAGATTTTTTCGACAATCTTGAATTGAACGAACAAGAAGCCAAAATAGCAAAACGTCTGTTGATCGAGATAAATACAAGAATAAATCTTCTTATGAATGTAGGCTTGAGTTATTTAACCCTAAACAGATTGTCGTCTTCTCTGTCTGGGGGAGAAAGTCAAAGAATAAATCTTGTAACATCTTTGGGAAGTAGTTTAGTTGGGTCGTTGTATGTTTTAGACGAACCCAGTATCGGTCTGCACTCTAAAGATACCGACTTGTTGATTAATGTTCTTCGTCAGCTTCAATCTTTGGGTAATACGGTAGTTGTAGTCGAACACGACGAAGAGATTATTCGTGCTGCCGATTATATAATAGATATAGGTCCGGATGCCGGACAGCTTGGTGGTGAGGTTGTTTATCAAGGAAGTATGTCAAACTTAGATAGTAATAGCGATAGCCATACAGTTAAATATCTTACAGGGAAAGAACGGATTGAAGTTCCTAAAAGACGAAGAAAATGGAATAACTATATAGAGGTACAAGGAGCAAGGATTCATAACCTTAAGAATATAAACGTTCGTTTCCCTCTTAATGTAATGACGGTAGTAACCGGAGTTAGCGGTTCGGGTAAGTCATCATTAGTTAGAGATGTATTTTACGAAGGATTGCGAAAATATTATGATAATGTAAAAGATTTATCGGCTCATCTTACTGGAGTGGCAGGCGACCTCAATCTTATTAAGAATATAGAGTTTGTAGATCAGAATCCTATAGGAAAAACCTCGCGCTCCAACCCCGTTACATATATTAAGGTTTATGACGAGATAAGAAAGCTGTTTAGCGAACAACCATTAGCAAAGCAATTTCACTTTAATCCGTCTTATTTCTCATTTAACGTAGAGGGTGGAAGATGCGAAGAATGTAAGGGAGAAGGAACAATAACAGTAGAAATGCAATTTATGGCAGACGTTGTGCTCGAATGTGAGGCCTGCAAAGGAAAACGTTTCCGTAAAGACATACTCGATGTTTTGTACAAAGAGAAAAACATCTACGACGTATTAGAAATGACAATTGATGAAGCTATCAATTTCTTTTCTAACGAAAAAGACAGCACAGAACGTAAGATAGCTAAACGACTTCAAACTCTACACGATGTAGGATTGGGATATATCAAGCTCGGGCAAAGTTCGTTAACTCTTTCGGGAGGAGAAAATCAGAGAGTGAAGCTGGCGTATCATTTGTTGGAAGAAAAAACAAGCTCCACCTTATTTATATTCGACGAACCCACAACCGGATTACATTTTCACGATATAAAAACCCTGATGAAAGCGTTCGATGCTCTTATTGCTAAAGGACACACCATAGTTATAATAGAACACAATATGGACGTTATAAAGATGGCAGACCATATTATCGACTTAGGGCCAGATGGAGGAGACGAAGGCGGCTATCTTGTAGCCGAAGGAACCCCCGAAGATGTTGCGCATAACAAAAACTCCCATACGGGTAAGTTCTTGAAACAAAAGCTCGAAGAATAATTATTGCTCCTTGTTTTTTCTGTTGTTCTTGTATTTCTCATTGTTTTCATACTTCTTCTTCTGAAAGAAATATGTCGCAATTATAACTACAACAACAACACCTACAGTTGCGTAATACTGAGCAAAACTCAGTTCCTCATTCCCCTCTCTTCCGGGGTAAGTAAAAATAGCCATACCTATAAGGTAGGCAAGTAATATTAACGGAAGCGTATGATATTTCTTCATCTCAATTTATGTTTACCCTTCAAAGGTATGTAAGTTTTAGAGATTAAGATGAATTTTGAAAAGATAAAATCGTAAATTTGCACACTCTTAATGTTTTTTAAATGAAAATAGCGGCATTAGTATCAGGCGGAGTCGACAGTTCTGTTGTAGTTCATCAACTAAAAGAGGCAGGCTACGACCCTACAATATTCTACATCAAAATAGGAATGGAAGACAAAGACGGATATATCGATTGCCCGTCGGAAGAAGATATAGAGATAACCTCCTACATAGCCAAGAAGTACGGCTGTAAAATGGAAGTGGTATCCCTGCACGAAGAATACTGGGAAAACGTAGTAAGTTACACCATCGACGCAGTAAAACGAGGTCTGACACCAAACCCCGATATGATGTGCAATAAACTTATCAAGTTCGGAACATTCGAAGAGAAGTGGGGGCACGAATTCGACAAGATAGCCACCGGACATTACGCAACCACTACCGAAATAAACAACAAGACATTCTTATCAACCGCAGCCGATAAAGTTAAAGACCAAACGTATTTCTTAGGACAGGTAAACTATCTGCAAATCTCTAAACTGATGTTCCCAATCGGGAATCTGCAGAAAGGAGAAGTGAGACAAATAGCAGCCCAACAAGCACTGCCTAGCGCATTACGAAAAGACAGTCAGGGAATATGTTTCTTAGGTAAAATAAACTACAACGACTTCATTAAAAGGTATTTGGGCGAGCGTCCCGGTAAAATAGTAGAGCTCGAAACCGGAAAAGTATTAGGCAAACACAAAGGATACTGGTTTCACACAATAGGGCAGCGCAAAGGGCTTTACCTCAGCGGAGGTCCCTGGTTTGTTATCAAAAAGGATATAAAAAGAAATATAATATACGTATCGAACGGTTACGACCCCGAAACACAATATGGCAAAACCATAAATCTGCAGGGGTTCCACTTCATAACCGAAAACATTTGGGGAGACTTTGAAGGCGAACAAGACGTAGCATTTAAGATACGCCATACCCCTGAATTTACCTTCGGAAAGATAAAACGTATAGGCGACATTTATCGCATCGAATCCGAAGATAAAATACAGGGCATTGCGGCTGGGCAATTCGGCGTAGTGTACGACAAAGATTGCAAACTCTGTCTGGGTAGCGGAATGATAATCGACGAAGACACCTTATAGTACATCTCTAGCCGAAGGAGTGCGCGCAAACATCGCTACAACAAACCTACAAGTAGGTATAACCGTAATGTTTTTTTCGCGGGCAAAGTCTACAGCTTTTTCAAACATAGCCTTGCCAATTCCCTGTCCCTTATAACGAGGGTCTACCCCCGTGTGGTCGATAATAATAGCCTTATCGCCGTTCCAAACGAACGTCATATCGCCCAATTCCACGCCATCGTTCACGGCAACGAAAGCGCCATTCTTACCATTGTCTTTAACAATAACATTCATAACATCAACCTTTAAAATTATTTGTAACGTGCGAGCCATCACAGTAAGGCGCATTCTTGGTTTTTCCACACCTGCAAAACGCCGTTGTGCCACTCTTCGACTCGGTAGAGCCATCTTTTCTCTTTACTAACAAGCTTCCCGAAACCATCAGCGGACCATCAGGAGCCATCTCTACGCTTACCGTAGGTTTTTTTACATCTTCCATCGTTTCTTTTTTATCGTTGTTGTAATAATACGTCAATGCGCCCGAAGGGCATCTCTCAACCTGTTTAATAATCCTCTCGGTAGAGGCGCCATTAACATTCACCCAAGGTCGTTTTTTAGGGTCGAATACCTCCGGAAGTTCTTTCCAGCAATAAGTAATATGAATACACTTGGCAGGCAACCAAACCACGGTTATTTCGCCATTCGAATACTCACGTCTAACTTCTTCACTCATAATGTTTTTATTTTTAAGTTTATATTGTAACATTAACTAAGCAGGCTTTGTTTTGGTGAAGGCAGATTGAAAAGCCTTGCCTTTACACTTTTCTTTTACTACTCAATGAGTTAAGGTGAGTTACGGGTGAAAAATAAAACTATATGGAGAGCTGGAAATATCGATGAAGTCAGGTGTTTTTTTTTGACTTGTAATTTCATACTTTAACGATAAATGTTACCTTTGAATTTTATATGCGTAATATGTGGAATTTTAAGATAATCGAAACAGGTTTTTTCGACGCCGACGGCGGAGCTATGTTCGGAGCAATACCGAAGAGAGCTTGGAGCAGAAAATATAAATCGACCGACGATAATTGTTGCAAACTGGCTATGAATTGTGTTTTGCTATGGAATGAAAATCGCAGGGTGCTGATAGATACTGGCGTGGGTAGTAAGGACTTAGGTAAGCTCTCGTATTACAATTTTTCTGAACTCGTAGACATTCGCCACGCCATTAAGGCGCACGGTTTTTCGCCCCTCGACATAACCGATGTTGTGTTGTCGCATCTGCATTTCGACCACTGTGGCGGCTGCACTTATCTCGATTGTTTTGGCGAATTGAGAGTCTCATTTCCTGCCGCAATGCATTACGTAAGTCGCGCGCAGTGGGAGAATTATAAACGTCCGAACGTGCTGGAAAAAGACTCGTTCCGACCCGAAGATATGACGATAATAGAGGCGTCGAAACTTCTTACGTTGGTCGAATCCGACGGCGAAATAATTCCAAATCTTAGTGTAGCGTTGGCAGGCGGACATACTGAGGGTCAGCTGGTTGTGAGCTTCGAGTCGGGAGGAAATCTCATATTAGTGCCGGGCGATGTTGTGCCTACTTCGGCTCATCGTTCCGATCTCTGGTTGTCGGCTTACGACGTGTCGCCGCTTCGCTCCGTTGGCGATAAAATAAAGCTGAAAGAGATAGCGAAAAATCGTCCGTCAACAACAATATTTTATCACGACGCATACAATAAATCTAAGTAAAGGACTCGCGTTTCAGTCCGAAATCATACAAAAAAATGGGGATAATTGCAGCTAATTATCCCCTCGTTTATATATATTTTTTTCTCGACGTATAAAAATGTTAATAACTTTGTTTCCCCCACTGTTGGTATGGTTGAGAAATATACTGACGGACAGCGTTTTAATATCTTCGTAACTTGTTGATAACTTTTTAATAAAAAAGATAATAAAAAAAGTGGCGGATTGTGGAGAATTGCGTACTTTTACACTGAAAAATAACAAGTTACAAAAAAATGGATAGATTTACGGGAGATATAGATGCAAAGGTAGACGCAAAGGGAAGAGTCTTTGTGCCCGCCGTGTTCCGTAAAATCTTACAGAAAATGGAAGACCCACGCCTTATTATGCGAAAGGATACATACAAAGATTGCTTGGTGCTGTACACTCGCGTAAGCTGGGAGGAAGAGTTAGATAGGGTGCGTTCGAAACTAAACAGATACAACGAAGAGCATATTCAGTTCTACAGGCAGTATATGCGCGGCACCGAAACTTTAGAGATGGATATTAACGGACGCATACTTATAAATAGGAAATATTTGCAGCTGGCGTGCATCGATAAAGATGTGAAGTTTCTGGGAATGGACGACTGCATAGAGATGTGGAGTCCGAAAGTGTTTGAAGATTCTCTGGTAGATAACGATAAATTTAAAGAACAAGCAAAAATGTTTCTTGGACAATGAGCGAAAACATTATATATCATACCCCCGCGCTTCTTAACGAGAGTATAGAAGGATTAAACATAAGGCCCGACGGCATTTACGTAGATGTTACGTTTGGCGGCGGCGGTCATTCTAAAGAGATACTTAAGCACCTGAATAGTTCGGGACGGTTATATGTTTTCGACCAAGACGAAGATGCGGAAAAAAACATAGTCGACAGTCAACAAATGATATTCGTGCGCAGTAACTTTCGCTATCTCTCTAACTTTATGGATTGGCACAAAGTGGAAAAGATAGACGGATTGCTTGCCGATTTGGGAGTATCTTCTCATCATTTCGACGATGAAACACGAGGTTTCTCCTTCCGTTTCGACAGCGCGCTCGATATGCGAATGAATAAACGAGGTGGAAAAACGGCAGCCGAAATCCTAAATACTTATAGCGAAGAGGCTCTGTCGGACGTTTTCTTCTACTACGGAGAACTGCGCAATGCGAGGGCTATTTCGAGAAGCATTGTTAAAATAAGAGGCGAAAAGAGTATCGATACTGTTAATGACTTTCTGGAGATACTTAAGCCGTTCTTCGGTCGCGAGAAGGAGAAGAAGTATTTAGCTCAGGCCTTTCAAGCATTAAGAATAGAGGTTAACGGAGAGATGGACGCTCTTAAAGAAATGCTAACTCAGGCTGAGGCTCTCTTAAATACGGGCGGACGATTGGTTGTTATTACCTATCATTCGTTGGAGGATAGATTGGTTAAAAACTTTTTCAAAACGGGTAATTTCTCGGGCGAAGTCGAGAAAGACTTTTTTGGCAACATAAATTCTAAGTTTAGGCTTGTAAATACAAAGGTTATCGTTCCAAATAAAGAAGAGGTAGAGAGAAATCCTCGTTCGAGAAGTGCAAAATTAAGAATAGTCGAGAAGAAATAAAATAAACTTAGTGAGTATGAAAACAACCGATAAGAAACACAGAAGCTTAATTCAGTATGTATTTTCAGGGATTTTCCTTACCGAAGATGGTTTGGTTAAGCAGTCGAAGCTTATTATATTGGTCGTTATTCTATTTTTACTGTTTATAAGTAACGATTATTCGTGTCGGAAAAAACTATATAAAATAGAAGAACTTAAAGTCGAGCTTAACGACGTAAAGTATCACAATCTGGTTATTTCCACTCAGCTTACATATAATAGTAGGCAGTCGCAATTAGAAAAACTGTTAGAAGAAAAAGGAATCAATTTGTCAGGAAATAAAAATCCTGCTTATATGATAAAGAAATAAATTATTAACCCGTTAAACTCTCTCTGCATTATGTCATCAGGTCAATCAGTCAATAAGAAAATTATAACTTACTACTCTTTAATAGTAGTGGCAGTGGTGGTTATTGCAATTTTGATATTCGGGAAAGCATGCATTACATCTGTTCGAGATGGAGATAAGTGGATAGAGCACGGTAAAAAACAAGTGCGTTCTAATGTTGCGGTGCCTCCAATGAGAGGAAATATCTACTCTTCCGATTATAAACTTATGGCGGCTACCGAACCTCGTTACCGATTATATATTGATTTTTGGGCAGAGGGTATAAGTCGTGATACCTTAATGAAGTATGTAAAACCTTTGGCTGACGAACTGCATAAACTATTGCCTAAAAAAACTTCGGCTCAATACGAAAATCATATCTTGAATGGTTGGCAGATAAAGGAGCGAGCTCAGAATCAAATAAAAGCAGGGAAAAAAAATGTGAAGCAGAACAGAGAATACAAAGTATTTGATCACGATGTTAATTACTTGCAATGGCGACAAATCTTGAAAATGCCTTATTTCAATAAAGGACGTAACAGGTCGGGATTATACGAGCGTCAATTAACGTCGCGAACAAAACCCTACGGAACTTTAGCCTCTCGAACAATAGGTGATGTTTATGGAGAGGTTGAAAAAGGAGGTAAGAATGGATTAGAGGCTTACTACGATTCTTTGTTAAGAGGAGAGGCAGGAACAAGCACTCGTCGTAAAGTAAATGGTAAATACATATCTGTAGTAGATGAAAAACCTATAAATGGAAAAGATATTATATCAACAATAGATATCGACATTCAAGATATTACAGAAAAGGCATTGTTGAATAAAGTAAAAGAGATAGATGCCGAATCAGGAACTGCTGTTGTTATGGAAGTAGCCACTGGCGAAATAAAGGCTATAACCAATATGGGGCGTATTCGTGAGGGCGTTTGGAGCGAAGTTAAAAACTATGCAGTATCGGATATGAGCGAACCAGGGTCGACATTCAAAGTAGTTTCTATGATGGTTGCATTGGAAGATGGGCTTGTTCACCCCGAAGATTCTATAGATACAGGCAATGGAGTAGCTCAAATAGCAGGGCAGACATTGAAAGACCATAACGCAAATAGAGGAGGGTATGGGAAGATTACAGCGGCAAAGAGTATTCGTTATTCCTCTAATATAGGAGTAGCTAAACTTATTATGAAAGCTTATGGTGATAATCCTTCTAAATATGTAGAGGGTATACGTAGAATAGGTATAACTCAAGATATGAAATTAGAAATACCTGGTTATGGCGTTGCCAAAGTGAGACACCCCAAAGAAACAGGGGGAGCATATTGGTCTCGTTCTACTTTACCGTGGATGTCTTTTGGTTACGAAACAAATATTCCACCTATTTATACATTGTCATTCTTTAATGCTATAGCAAATAATGGCACATTAGTAAAACCTATGTTTGTTAAGGAAATAATATATGACGGAAAAGTGGTGGAGAAAAAGAAACCTACGGTTATTAATGAACATATTTGTTCGGATAATACCTTAGCTGCAATACGTCAGATGTTAGATGATGTGGTAAATACTCCTGACGGTACGGGTAAACCTGCGAGATCGAATAAGGTTCGAATATCGGGTAAGACAGGAACAGCTCAAATATCTCAAGGAGCCGCAGGGTATAAATCTGGAGGTTTATCTCACCAAGTGTCTTTTTGTGGATATTTTCCTTCTGATAAGCCTCAGTACTCTATAATAGTAGTTATACGAAAACCACGTGTAGGTATAGCATCGGGGGGGAGTATGTGTGGAGCTGTTTTCAAAAATATAGCAGAAGAGGTGTATGCAAAGAAAGAGTTTTATAAAGAAAATTCTTTCCCAGTTGATACTCTACACCCTATAGTGCCTTATGTAAAAGCAGGATTAGCAGAGCCGTCACTTATAGCATTAAATAATTTGAAAGTCAATTATAACGATAATCAGTTGTCGGGAGAATGGTTAGATGCAGATGTGTTGGACTCAGAAAAATTAATTCTTAAAGAAAAAGCAATCAACAAAGAAACTATTCCGAATGTAAAAGGAATGGGGGCTAAAAATGCAGTGTATGTATTGGAGGGATTGGGCTTAAGAGTTAATCTATCTGGAAAAGGAAAGGTTGCATCGCAATCTATAACTCCGGGAACTAAGATAGCGAAAGGACAAACAATAGCATTACAACTTAAATAAGTCTATATGAAAATAAAAGAGTTTATAGATATTTTATCTCCTATAAAAGTTATAAATAATGGAGATGTAGAGATTAGAGGAATACATTCCGACTCAAGAAAAATAGAGTTGGGCTATTTATTTTTTGCTATTGCTGGAACACAGTCAGATGGACACCTTTTTATAGATAAAGCGATAGAAAATGGAGCTGTTGCTGTAGTCTGCGAAAATATTCCCGAAAAAATAAATAATGACATTGTATATATACAAGTAAAAAATAGTGCGGAAGCTTTAGGTTGTAGTGCATCGTGTTTTTATGGAGAACCTTCGAAACAGCTTAGCTTGGTAGGAGTAACTGGAACTAATGGCAAAACAACTATTGCAACACTACTTTATACATTATTTAGAAGGTTAGGTTATAGAGTAGGCTTGTTATCTACGGTTGTTAATTATGTAAATGAAAGAGAGGTAGCAGCTACTCATACAACACCCGATGCTGTTGAGTTGAATAGACTTTTAGCAGAAATGCTTGAAGAAGGCTGCGAATACGTTTTTATGGAGGTTAGTTCGCATTCTGTAGTTCAAAAGAGAATAAGTGGATTAACTTTCGCTGGAGGTATATTTACTAATCTAACTCGAGACCATCTTGATTATCACGAAACCTTTGATGCTTACCGTGATGCGAAAAAAGCTTTTTTCGATATGCTTCCTTCCGATGCTTTTGCGTTAACCAACAAAGATGATAAAAACGGAATGTTTATGTTGCAAAATACAAAAGCAGATAAATATACTTATTCGTTTCAGGCTTTGGCAGATTATAAAGGCAAGATATTGGAGTCTCATTTAGATGGAACTTTAATGCTTGTAAACGGTACGGAAATCCTAACGCAATTTGTAGGTAAATTTAATGCCTATAATCTATTAGCCGTATATGGTGCTGCGTCATTATTGAAACAAAATGAAAATGAGATTATAGTGCTTCTGAGTACTTTACAATCTGTATCGGGAAGATTTGAAACTATTCATTCTCCAGATGGCTATACCGCTATTGTTGACTATGCCCATACTCCAGATGCACTCACTAACGTATTGAATACTATTAATGAAGTTCTTGATGGAGGTGGTAATATAATAACTGTTGTAGGTTGTGGGGGAAATAGAGATAAAGGTAAGCGTCCTATTATGGCTAAAGAAGCAGCTCGATTAAGCAATAGAGTGATATTAACCTCAGATAATCCTCGTTTTGAAGAACCTGAAGATATTATTAAAGATATGGAAGCGGGTCTTGATATTTTAGATAAGAAGAAAGTTGTTAGTATTACGGATAGAAAAGAAGCTATTCGAACCGCTTGTTTGTTGGCTCAAACAGGTGATATTATACTTGTTGCTGGCAAAGGGCACGAAGATTATCAAGATGTAAAAGGCGTTAAAAGTCATTTTGACGATAGAGAAGTTATAAAAAATATATTTAATTCTTAAGTAAGAAACTGATGTTATACGATTTGTTTGATTATTTGAATAGACTTGATTTTCCTGGAGCTGGAATGTTTCAGTATGTTTCGTTTCGTTCTGCTTTTGCAGTTATTCTTTCCTTAGTTATTTCAACCTTTATAGGGAAAAGAATAATAAACTGGTTGAAGAAAAAACAGATAGGAGAAACTATTCGTGATTTAGGCTTAGAAGGACAAAAGTCAAAGAAAGGAACTCCAACAATGGGAGGAATAATAATCATAATATCAATATTAGTTCCTGTTTTATTACTGACTCGATTATCTAATGTTTATGTAATATTGATGATTATTACAACTGTGTGGTTGGGAATGGTAGGTTTCTTTGACGACTACATCAAGGTGGTAAAGAAAGATAAAGAGGGAATGTCGCCCAAAATGAAAATTATATCTCAAATAGGATTAGGATTGATTGTTGGCTTAACTCTTTACATAAGTCCTAACACCGTAATGCGTGAAAATGTTGAAGTAGTTAAAGAAGAAGGAAAGATAGAACAAGTATATTCCCCAGCCATCAAATCAACGCAAACAACTATACCTTTTGTAAAAGGGAATAACTTAGATTATCGTAATCTTGTTTCTTTTGTTCCACTGAAATACAGAACTGCAGCTACTTGGTTTTTATTTGTTGTTGTAACAGTGATGGTAGTTATTGTAGTTTCTAATGGAGCTAATCTTACAGATGGTATTGATGGATTAGCCGCCGGAACTTCAGCTATTATAGGAACAGTATTGGGTGTACTTGCTTATGTGTCATCTCACTTGGGATATGCGGCTTACTTTAATATAATGTATATACCAGGGAGTGAAGAGTTGGTTATTTTTGCCGCTGCTTTTATAGGGGCTTGTATGGGTTTCCTTTGGTATAATGCCAATCCGGCTCAAGTGTTTATGGGCGATACAGGTTCTCTTACGCTTGGAGGTATAATAGCTGTTTTTGCAATGATTATTCATAAAGAATTATTATTACCTATTATCTGCGGAATATTCTTTGTTGAGGCTTTTTCGGCATTCCTTCAAGTGATGTATTTCAAATATACAAAGAAAAAATATGGAGTAGGGAAGAGAATATTTAAGATGACTCCCTTGCATCATCATTTTCAAAAACCAGGAGATGGAAGTATAGATGCAATAATACAGAAGCCGATAGCTCCAGTTCCAGAATCTAAATTGGTAGTTCGTTTTTGGTTAATAGGAATTATTTTGGCAGTTTTAGCAGTAGCAACATTAAAGATGAGATAATAGAGATGAAAAGAATGGTTATATTAGGTGCTGGAGAGAGCGGAGTTGGGTCAGCAATTTTAGCTAAAAAACAAGGATACGATGTATTTGTATCTGATTTTTCTTCTATTATTCCTAAGTATAAGGTTATGTTGGATAACCACGCAATAGAGTATGAAGAAAAACAACATACCGAAGATAAAATATTGAATGCCGACGAAGTTATTAAAAGTCCAGGTATTTCAGATAAAGTATCAATCATTCAAAAGATAAAAGCAAAAGGTATAAATATAATTTCCGAAATAGAATTTGCTGGAAGATACACCAATGCAAAAACTATATGCATAACGGGAAGTAATGGTAAAACCACAACAACATCTCTTATCTATCACACTCTTAAAAAAGCAGGGCTAAATGTGGGTTTAGCAGGTAATATAGGAGATAGCTTTGCATTGCAAGTTGCAGAGAAAGATTATGATTATTATGTATTAGAGCTTAGCAGTTTTCAACTTGATGGTATGTACGATTTCAAGGCTGATATTGCAATTTTATTGAATATTACTCCCGACCATCTTGATAGATATGATTATAATATGCAGAACTATGTGGATTCAAAATTGCGTATAATACAGAATCAAACAGAAAATGATGCATTTATCTATTGGATAGATGATCCTATCATTAATAAAGAATTAGAAAAAATAAAATCAGATGTAACTCTTTATCCTTTCTCAGACATAAAAAAGAATGGGGCGCGAGCATATACAGAAAACAACAACATTATAATAAACACCATTAAAGGTACATTTAATATGGAAGAAGAATTAGTAGCATTAACAGGGAAACATAATTTGTATAATTCTCTTGCTTCAGGAATTACAGCAAAATTATTAGATATTAAAAATGATGTGATACGTGAGTCTCTTAGCGACTTTAAAGGTGTTGAACATCGCTTAGAGAAAGTGGCACGAGTAAAAGGTGTTATGTATATTAACGACTCAAAGGCTACTAATGTAAATTCGTGTTGGTATGCTCTTCAAAGTATGAAAACTCCTACTATATTAATACTTGGAGGAACTGATAAAGGTAACGATTACTCAGAAATAGAAGAACTGGTTAAAGACAAATGCAAGGCTCTGATTTTTCTTGGAGTAGACAATAGTAAGCTACATCAGTTTTTTGATGGCAAGATAGATATTATAGAAGATGCTAATTCAATGAGTGAGGCAGTAACTAAAGCTTACAAGATCGCAGAGAAAAACGATACGGTTTTGTTATCTCCATGCTGTGCGAGTTTTGACTTGTTTAAGAATTACAATGACAGAGGTGATCAATTTAAAGAGTGCGTAAGGAGGTTATAGATTATGGGAGTAGATTTCGCAAATAAAATATTTAGAGGCGACAGGGTTATATGGATGATATTCTTATTCTTGTGCCTAATATCAATAGTTGAAGTATATAGTGCGTCAAGTACTCTTACTTTTAGAACAGATTATTGGCGACCCATATTACGTCATTCGATGTTTATAATATTGGGGGCTGGAGTAGTTTTAATAGTTCATGCTATAAAACCTAAGTATTTTAGAGCAATTGTGGTTTTATTGCCTATTGCTTGCATTTTAATGCTATCTACTCGTTTGCTGGGTTCTTCAGTTAATGATTCTTATCGATGGATTAATATTGCTGGTTTTACTTTTCAACCATCAGAAATGGCAAAATTGTGTTTGGTTGCTTTTATTGCTTTTATATTGAGTCGGCGCAAAAATATGTCAAGTAAAGCTTTTTTTTGGTGGCTACTTATTCCTACTGGAGTTACTTGTGCTATTATATTTATTGATAATGGTTCAACAGCTATAATGCTCGCAGGAATAGTTTTTCTTATGATGTTTATTGGTCAGGTACCATTTAAAGATTTAGGAAAGATGTTTCTTATTGGAATAGTTATGATTACATTGCTTATATCAGTGAATGAAGTTATGCCAGATAATCATAAGTTTTTACCTCGTGTTTCTACTTGGGGAGAACGTTTCAAAGATTTTTTTAATGCTGATGATAATGTGAGGAATGAGGGCTTTGAAATAAATGATGATAATTTTCAAGTATCTCACGCCAACATAGCAATATCTAATGGTAAAATATTTGGTAAATGGCCAGGTAATAGCGAAGAGAGGCATTCTCTCCCTCAAGCTTACTCTGATTTTATTTATGCAATTATAATTGAAGAACTTGGACTTGTAGGAGGTTTCATTGTCCTTTTCTTATATATAGTTTTATTTGTCAGGGCAGGAATTATAGCAAATCGAACGGATAGTTTTTTCCTTAAATTATTGGTTATGGGCTCGGGGTTAATTATTATAACCCAAGCGTTGGCAAATATGGCAGTAGCAGTCAACCTTATTCCGGTTACGGGTCAAACTTTACCCTTGATAAGTAGAGGCGGTACTTCAACTCTTATCACTTGTGTTTATTTCGGAATAATATTAAGCGTTAGCCGTTATGCAATTCCGCGAGGAGCTAAAAGAGAAGAAGAAATAGAAAAAGAGATAGCAGAAGCTAAAGCAAATGCGAATATGGATACTGATGAATTAATGAAACAATTTGAGTAGTTTATGAAAAAGCCAAAGGTAATTATAAGTGGAGGTGGAACAGGGGGGCATATCTTTCCTGCTATTTCTATTGCTAATGCAATAAGAGAAAAATATTCTGATGCTGAAATCCTATTTGTTGGTGCTGAAAACAAAATGGAAATGGAAAAAGTACCTGCGGCTGGTTATAATATAAAAGGATTGCCCGTTGCCGGTTTAGATAGGAAGAATTTACTTAAAAATATCTCTGTTCTTTTCAAATTTGTAAAAAGTATGTACCTTGCAAACAAAATTATAAAAAGCTTCAATCCTGATATAGCTATAGGAGTAGGAGGGTATGCAAGTGGACCAACTCTAAAGGCTGCATCTCGAAGAGGTGTTCCAACTCTGCTACAAGAACAAAACTCTTTTGCAGGTGTTACAAATAAGTTGTTAGCTAAAAAAGCAGCAAAGATTTGTGTAGCTTATGAAGGTATGGAACAATTCTTTGAAAAAGATAAAATAGTTCTAACAGGAAATCCTGTTAGGCAAGATTTGGTTTGCTTGGAAGATAAGCGACAAGAGGCTTATTCTTATTTCAGTCTAAATCCTCAAAAGAAAACTATATTAGTGGTTGGAGGCAGTGGAGGAGCGCGTACTATAAATGAAAGTATCATTGCGGCTTTACCTGAATTATCAGAGAATAAAGATATACAAATTATATGGCAGTCGGGAAAATACTATTATTCTTCTTCGAAAAATAGTTTGGAGAAATATAGTGATGCTCCTGTAAAGCTAACGGAGTTTATCTCACGTATGGATTTAGCTTATGCGGCTGCTGATATTATTATATCAAGAGCAGGAGCGGGGTCAATCTCTGAGTTTTGTTTGTTAGGCAAACCAGTTGTATTAGTTCCGTCTCCTAATGTGGCAGAAGATCACCAACGTAAAAATGCAATGGCTTTGATAAATAAAGGAGCAGCAATAATGGTAGAAGATAAAGATGCAGTTAGAGATTTAATACCAACAACTATTGAAGCTATTAGTAACAATGAATTGTTAGATAAATTAAGTATCAACATAAAGAAATTGGCACTTCCCGATTCTGCAAAAATGATATTGAAGGAAATAGAAAACATTATTACAAAATGAATAATATATTTAATATAGAATCTCTTTATTTTATTGGAGCTGGAGGAATAGGAATGAGTAATCTGGTTCGTTATTTTTTATCTGAAGGTAAAAACATAGCTGGTTATGATAAGGTAGAATCTGCGCTTACTCGTCAGCTTAATGAAGAAGGTGCTTATATTCATTATGAAGATAATGTAGAGCTAATCCCCGAAGCATTTAAGAATAAAGAGAATACTTTAGTTGTTATAACTCCTGCTATTCCAGCCGAGCATGCCGAGCTTAATTATTTTAAGGATAATGGATTTAAGATGATGAAACGTGCTCAGTTATTGGGCGAAATAACAAAAACCAAAAGAGGTATTTGTGTGGCAGGTACTCATGGTAAAACAACAACTTCAAGTATTATTGCTCATCTATTGAAACAATCTAAAGTTGATTGTAATGCTTTTTTGGGCGGAATACTAAAAAACTACAATAATAATCTACTTCTTTCAGATAAAAGTGACCTTACTGTTATTGAAGCTGACGAATACGACCGCTCTTTTCATTGGTTAAGTCCTTATATGGCTGTAATAACTTCTGTCGCCCCCGACCATTTAGATATTTATGGAACAGAAACAAGTTACCGAGAAGCTTTTGAACATTTTACATCTTTAGTGAAAGAGGGAGGGACGTTGTTTATGGAGCAAGGAGTCGATATTACTCCTCGTTTACAAAACAATGTAAAGCTTTATTATTATGGTGGAGATATTGATAAAATAAAAGGAAAAACTCCAGATTTTTATGCTAAAAATGTAAGAATAGATAATGGTGAACTTTATTTCGACTTTGTTGCACCTGAAATTACTATTGCAGATGTTCAATTAGGAGTGCCGATAGAGATAAACATTGTGAACGGTGTTGTAGCTATGGCTGTAGCTCTTATGAATGGAGTAACTCCAGAAGAACTTAAAGCAGGAATGGCTTCGTTTAAAGGTCCGAAACGCCGTTTCGATTTCCATATAAAGAGCGATTCCATTGTGTTAATAGACGATTATGCTCATCACCCAGAAGAATTAGAGGCAAGTATTACTTCTGTTAGAAGATTATACCCAGATAGAAAACTTACCGTTGTTTTTCAACCGCACCTATATTCAAGAACAAATGACTTTTTTGTAGAATTTGCAAAATCATTATCTTTAGCAAATAAAACAATTCTTATACCTATTTACCCAGCTCGTGAGAAGCCAATGCCAGGAGTAAACTCTCAAATGATACTTAACTTGGTAACTTCTCCCGAAAAAGAATTAGTAGAGTATAATGAGTTAGTAAATAAAATAAACAAAGAAAATACAGATGTGCTTTTGATTGCAGGAGCAGGGGATATAGAACTATTAGTTGAACCTATTAAAAGAAAATTATATGATTAAAAAGGTTGCCCTTATTTGTTTATCTCTTTTCTTAGGAGTGTATATCGTATTTGCTATCGTATTTGTAAATCCTTTGTCGGACAACGATAGGAAGTGCGAAAGTGTGGAAGTGGATATTGAAGATAATTCGGAGAATGTATATTTTAATGAAGCTCAGATATTATCGTATCTCAATGGTATGAATCTAAATCCTCAAGGTAAAAACTTATCTGTAATAAACGTAAATGCTATAAAGGCAGGATTAGAAGAAAATAGATTAATAAAAAAGGCCAATGTATACAAAACTATAGATGGTTCGGTTAAGATAGAAATATTTCAACGGACACCAGTTCTACGCATAATGTCGGACAAGGGGAATTACTATATAGATAATGAAGGACAAGTTATGCCAGTTCCCTTAAACTTTGCAGCTTACCTTCCTTTAGCTACAGGGAATATAAACGAAGAATATGCTAAAGATAAATTATACGAGTTTGCTCTATACATACAAAAGGATAAGTTTTGGAATGCTCAAATAGAACAAATTTATGTAACTCAGAACAAAGATATAGAACTAATTCCTCGAGTAGGTAATCATCAGATTATTTTAGGAAAGATAGAAGATTATAAAGAGAACTTAGACAAGTTGAAACTTTTTTATGATAAAGGATTGAATAAGATAGGTTGGAATCGTTATTCAATAATAAACTTAAAATTCAAAGATCAGGTTGTTTGTACAAAAAGATAAATAGTTATGAAACAGGGTGAATATGTTGCGGCTTTAGATTTGGGAACATCTAAAATGCTTGGAGTAGCAGCAAGCAAAGACGAAGATGGAGTTTTGAAAATTCTTGCGTCTGAGAAAGTAGCGTCGGATAAATGTGTTCGTCGTGGATTTGTGTATAATATAAAAGATGCTGCTGATAAGGTTTCTTCTTTAGTTGAAGGTCTGAAAGCAAACTTGAAGCCTAATCTTAAAAAGATATATGTTGGCGTTGGCGGACAATCATTACGTTCTGAATATCACTCGGTAAAAATAGAACTGAATGGAGAAGCGGTAGATGATGATGCTTTAGAATACTTATACGAAGAGTGTAAACAGTATCAGGAAGAATATCCTGAAGTATTAGATATAGTGTCTCCCGAATATTTCTTAGACGGAAGACCAGAAAGAAATCCTAAAGGAGTGCCTTGCGATGTAATAGAAGCTAAATATCAATTAATAATTGGTCGCCCTTCTTTTAAGACTTGCTTGAAAACTGTAATTGAAGACTGTGAAATAGAAATAGCAGGATTTGCCATAACTCCATTGGCTACAGCCGAAGCAGTATTGTCGTCGAAAGAAAAAGAATTGGGTTGTGCTCTTGTTGAGTTTGGGGCAGGCGTAACTTACCTTTCTATTTACAAAGGTGGATTATTAAAATATTTAGTAACAATTCCTTTAGGGGGAGATGTAATTACTAAAGATCTTTGTGATATGGAGCCTTTAGAAGCTGATGCCGAAGATTTGAAAATTAGTGAAGGTAACGCTATAAGTGAGTCAGAGCCAGAAAACAAATACGATATTATTATTGCTGCTCGTATTAATGAAATTATTGCGAACATTAAAGAGCAAATAAAAATATCAGGATACAACGAATCTACTCTAAAAGGAGGAGTAATAATTACAGGAGGAGGCTCTTTGCTAAACGGTTTAACTAAATCGCTTACCATACAAACAAATATGTCGGTTAAATTAGCAACTGCCAATAAGTATAAGATAGAGGGAGGTGTTAATAACTTTATCGATAACCCTGCCAATGCAACAATCTTCGGACTGTTGATGCTTGCCAATGAAAATTGTGCGGAAGAAATTCCAGAAGAGCCAAAGGTAGAGGAACCAACAATTCCTAAAGAACAAGTTTTAGGTCCTGATATATTTGGAGATGAGCCTATAAGAGATAAAAAATCGAACTCTAATAAAAGGAAATCAACAGAGCCTAAAGCTCCAAGATCTAATTCTATCGGTAATTTCTTAAAACGACAGGTTAATGTGATTACTAAAGATCTTTTCGGAGATGACGATATGAATGAAGAATACAAAGATAATAAAGACGAATAAAACTTAGCCTCATGGAAACAAATAATGAAATACTGAAAGACTTTGGACTCCCTAAAGAAATTCCTACTATAATAAAAGTGATAGGAGTTGGAGGCGGTGGTGGTAATGCTGTTAGCCACATGTACAATGAAGAAATAAAAGACGTTAATTTTGTTCTTTGTAACACAGACCAACAGGCACTACTTAAAAGTGAAGTGCCGGTTAAAGTACAGTTAGGAAAAAAAATAACACAAGGATTAGGCGCAGGCAATAAGCCCTTTGTTGCCAAGCAGGCAGCCGAAGAAAGCATAGAAGATATTAAAGCTCTATTTAACGATGGAACTAAAATGACTTTTATTACTGCGGGTATGGGAGGCGGTACGGGAACTGGAGCTGCTCCTGTTGTTGCTAAAATAGCAAAGGAAATGGGAGTGCTTACCGTAGGTATTGTTACTATTCCTTTTTTGTTTGAAGGCGAAACTAAAATATTCCAAGCCTTAAGAGGTGTGGAACAAATAAAAAATAATGTCGATGCTTTATTGGTCATAAACAACGAGCGATTAAGAGATATTTACACTGATTTAGATGTGTTAAATGCCTTCAAAAAAGCAGACGATACCCTTTCGGTTGCTGCAAGAAGTATAGCAGAAATTATTACTCTACCGGGACACGTCAATCTTGACTTTGCCGATGTAAACACAATACTCAGAGATGGTGGTGTTGCCATAATGAGTAGTGGCTTTGGAGAAGGTGAAAATAGGATTACAAAAGCTTTTGAAAGTGCTCTCAACTCACCATTACTTAACAGTAATGATATTTTCGAAGCAAAGAAAATACTTTTCAACGTTTACTTTAGTGAGGAGAAACCTCTGATGATGGAAGAGATGAATGAGGTTAACGACTTTATGGCTAAGTTTAGCAAGAAGATGGAAGTTATATGGGGTGCCGCAGTCGACAATAAACTAAAGGGAGAAACCAAAGTAACAATACTCGCTACGGGATTTGGTACGGAAAATATACCTCATATGGACGAAGTTCTTAGGCGACAAGACGAACTTGATGAGAAAGAACTTCAAGCAATTAGGGAAGAAGAGGAAAGAAAGCGTCAGGAAGAAGAAGCCGAACGCATTAAAAGAAGAGACGAAATGGCGGGTATTTACGGAACGGAAGCAGCCCGTAACATAGGAAAGGCATCAATCCCTAAGCCTTTCATATTTACTGTAGACGAACTTGATGATAACGATATTATAGAAACTCTTATAAACAATCCTGCATACAATAGAGAATCAAGAGTTATGCAAGAAATAAGAGACAAACAATCGGCATCGAAACTAAATTACGAAAACGACTAATAATTAAACAAACAAAATATATGGGTTTATTTGAACAAATAAGCGGTGATATAAAAACCGCAATGTTAGCAAAAGATAAAATTCGCTTAGAAGCTTTGCGAGGTGTGAAGAAAGAGTTCCTTGAGGCTAAAACCGCTAAAGGTTCTGATGGTGAACTTTCTGATGATATGGCTGTCAAAATTATTCAACGTATGATTAAGCAACGTAAAGACAGTGCAACTATATACACAGAACAAAACCGTCCTGAACTTGCAGAAAAAGAACTTGCAGAAGTGGCGGCTTTGGAAGATTATCTTCCTAAGCAAATGACAATAGAAGAACTTGAAGCTGCTCTTAAAGAGATTATATCAGAGGTAGGAGCTTCTTCGCCTAAAGATATGGGTAAGGTAATGGGAGTTGCGACTCAAAGATTAGCCGGAAAAACAGAAGGTCGATTAATATCGGAAACGGTAAAAAGATTACTGAATTAACTGTTAGCAGACAATTGGCTTGGTTAAAATCAGTTAATTAACATTTGACAAACGCCTTTTTGTTTTGTATCTTTGTGTAAACAAAAAGTATATTGCCGCTGAGAGATTGTTCTCAGTGGCTTTTTTTGTCCTTTTCTATTACAAAGACGGTGTTTTTATACCAAAAACTCAGTGAGTTTGAAGAAGGAACACACAGAGTTTAAAGGTGAAATACACTGAGGTTTTTCAGTAGCTCACAGAGTTTTTGTGAAAAGTCTTTGTTAGTTCAATAATGCTCGGTGCTCACTAAAAAGCAAACAGTTAAACATTCACAAAAAAGGTTATAAGTTAGATGAGAGAGTGTACCCCAAAAACTTAAAACCTATAACAATAAACTTATAACTTATTATTATCTTTGCGTTCAAAATAAATTAAACTTATATATTATGAGTAAAGAATTTAAGAGAACGCTTATTACTTCAGCGTTGCCTTACGCCAACGGACCAGTACACATCGGACATCTTGCAGGAGTTTATATTCCTGCCGATATTTATACCAGATATTTACGCCTTAAAGGACAAGATGTTTTACATATAGGAGGCTCAGACGAACACGGTGTGCCTATAGCTATTAAGGCTAAGAAAGAAGGCATTACTCCACAAGAAGTAGTAGATCGTTATCACTTTATCATAAAAAAATCTTTTGAAGAACTGGGAATATCTTTCGATATATACTCTCGTACCAGTTCTGAAACTCATCATAAAACCGCTTCCGACTTTTTTCGTAAGTTGTACGACAAGGGAGAGTTTATAGAAAAAACATCAGAACAATATTACGACGAAGAAGCTAAGCAGTTTCTTGCCGATAGATACATAACAGGTACTTGTCCGCATTGTAAAAACGAGAATGCCTACGGCGATCAGTGCGAAGCGTGCGGAACTTCGTTAAGTCCTCTCGACCTTATAAATCCTAAATCAGCAATATCAGGTAGTGTGCCTGTGCTTAAAGATACTAAGCATTGGTATCTCCCTTTAGATAAACACGAAGCTTGGCTTAAACAATGGATATTGGAAGACCATAAAGAATGGAAATCTAACGTTTATGGACAATGTAAATCGTGGTTAGATATGGGCTTGCAGCCAAGAGCAGTAAGTCGCGACTTAGATTGGGGCGTTCCTGTGCCAATAGAAGGAGAAGAAGGTAAAGTGCTTTATGTTTGGTTTGATGCTCCTATAGGATATATATCAAATACAATAGAGCTTCTTCCTAACGATTGGGAGAAGTGGTGGAAGAGTGAAGATACAAAACTTGTACACTTTATAGGTAAAGACAATATAGTATTCCACTGTATCGTGTTTCCAAGTATGCTAAAGGCAGATGATAGTTATATATTGCCAGAAAACGTTCCTGCTAATGAGTTTCTTAATCTTGAAGGAGATAAAATATCAACTTCTCGTAACTGGGCTGTGTGGTTGCACGAATATCTTGAAGACTTTCCGGGTAAACAAGATGTGCTTCGTTATGTGCTTACTGCTAATGCTCCCGAAAGCAAAGATAACGACTTTACTTGGAAAGACTTTCAGGCTCGTAACAACAACGAACTTGTAGCTATTTTAGGTAATTTCGTAAACCGTGCTTTGGTGCTTACTCAAAAATATTTTGAAGGAAAAATACCGCAAAGGGGAGAGCTTGACGATTATGACAAGCAAACCTTAGAAGACTTCTCTGGGGTTAAAAAGAATCTTGAACATTACTTAGAACATTATCGTTTCCGTGATGCGCTTAAAGAGGCAATGAATCTTGCGCGTATAGGAAATAAATATCTTGCAGACACCGAACCTTGGAAGGTCGCAAAAACAGATATTAATCGCACTGCTACAATATTAAATATTGCTCTTCAAATAACTGCTAACTTGGCGATAGCTTTCGAACCATTCTTACCTTTTACTTCAGATAAGATTAAGAATCTTCTTAATAAGAACGACTTAAAGTGGGACGAACTGGGCAATGTTGATTTACTTGAAGCAAATCATCAGACAGAGAAACCGTATTTGCTTTTTGATAAGATAGAAGACGAAGAAATAGACAAGCAAATTAAAAGACTTGAAGAGATAAAGAAAGCTAACGAACTGCAAAACAAAAAGGTAGAGCCTGTAAAAGAGAATGTTGCTTTTGAGGATTTCACCAAATTAGACATCCGTGTTGGCAAAGTGTTAGAGTGTACTAAGGTGCCTAAGGCTGACAAACTGCTTCAATTTAAGTTAGACGATGGCTTAGGTGGACGCACAATTCTTTCGGGCATAGCGCAATACTACAAACCCGAAGAGCTAATGGGTAAGAATGTGTGCTTTATAGCAAACCTTGCTCCTCGTAAAATAAAAGGTATAGAGTCGCAAGGTATGATACTTTCAGCAGAAAATCCAGATGGAAGTGTTTCTGTTATTCAACCTATGGGAGACGTAACTCCAGGAAGTAGGATAAGTTAAGTAACTTATCCTATTATCCTCGGTGTACTATAGTGCCACTTGCTTGGTTTGTAGGTAAAACTAATATATCTGCTATTTGAACGTGTGCAGGAGCAGACGCTGCAAAGTAAACCGACTCAGCGATATCTTCGGGAGTTAAAGGCTTAAATCCGTTATAAACAGCATCGGCTTTGTCTTTATCTCCCCTAAAACGAGTTATACTAAAGTGTGTTTCTGCCATTCCGGGCTTTACATTAGTAACCCTAAGAGGAGTATCAACAAGGTCGATACGAAGTCCGTCAGATAATGTTTGTACGGCAGCTTTGGTTGCACAGTATACGCTACCGCCAGCATAAGCCGCTTCGCCAGCTATAGAGCCTATATTTATAATGTGTCCTTTGCCTCTTTTTATCATTCCAGGCACAACAAGGCGAGTCATAGTAAGCAGCCCTTTAATATTTGTGTCTATAACAATGTCCGACTCTTCAAGATTTACCTCAAACTCTTTATCTACACCTATTACTAATCCTGCATTGTTTACCAGAACGTCTATTGCTTGCCATTCTTCTGGAATAGTTTCGATAATACTTTTAGCCGTAGCTTTATCTCTAACGTCGAATACTAAAGGAAGAACCTCTACGCCATATTCTTGCTTTAGTTTATCCGCAATACTATTAAGAAGTTCGGGCTTACGTCCGTTAATAATAAGGTTGTAACCTTCTGATGCAAATTTGTAAGCACAAGCTTCACCTATTCCGCTTGTAGCTCCTGTTATAAATACTGTATTGTTCATTATGTAATTGTTGTTTACCAAAGACAAAATTACAGAATTTTTCTGTGCTACTGATTAATTTTACAAAGAATATGTAGTTTTCTATTTCACCCAAATTCTCGACATTTTTTCAACTTACTTATTTTCACAAGACTTCTCTTTTTACTATTAATTTGATATTATAGACCCTTTGTGTTATTTAAGAGAAGAGGTAAGAGAGTAAGCAAACCGCATCAATAGACAACTATCCGTAATTACTTAACTCTCGGAGAAGAGCGTAAAAGTGAGCGACTGGACAAATGGTCGGCTATATCTCTCTTGCGAAGCACTTCGTAGCTCTCTGTAGAACTCCCTCTTCGTTCTTAGTAGATGGGCGAGCTGCTTCTTATTAGATACCCGATGTAGCTCTTAGTAGATACCCCTCGCCATTGTTAGTAGAGAGGAGGGCTGCTTCTTAGTAGAGACACGAGGGGTCTCTTAGTAGAGAGGAGACCCTAAGTGAAGCTTTGTATTTTTTGAACTAAGAACTAAGAGTGAAGAACTAAGAATTGGCGCGAAGCGACAAGCGAGCAAACTCGCAGTTAAAAACTAAAAGATAAAGTTAGGGCTACCTGCCACCTTAGGAGTGTAAGCAAAGGTTTTAGAAAGATAATTATAAAAAATATTTCAAACACGCTAAAATCTATTAAAATATTGTATCTTTGTCCAGCTCCGATAGAAGCAATGGAAAACGATATAGCCATTTTAATGCCGATTTTTACTGGGGATATTTCAGAAAATTATAGGGTCTTTGGTTGTAATTGGCTTCTCTTTGCAGGCTTGCGATAATGATTTTATGGATGAATTTACAAATAAAAAATGGTTTAATTAGAAATATCAAATTATATGAAAAAGAGTAGGAGTATTTTGAAGTGGGCGCTTGTGTATATATTTGCATTCTATTTTATAATAGCAAATGACAGCATTTCTTCTCAGGGATACTTGGAGTTTGATTATTTTAATTATTTGATCAGGGCAGCAATTTTCGTTATTTTGTTTTGGATTTCTACAAAAATACTCACTAAGGTTAATTTCTTCCGAAAAAAATCAAAGGATAAGAAAATATAAGTTTTATATCGAACTCACGTTATTTACATAATGGATCATCTTCAAAGGATTTTTTGCTATAATATGTCAGGAGACTTGATTTACATAATTAACCAGCGCGGACAAGGACCTCAAGAATATGTTAATGCAACCGATTTTGGAGTTGATAGGTTTTCAGATAAATTGTTTGTTTATGATGATCATACAAGAAGAATATTGGTTTTTAATAAACAGACAGGAATTTATATTTCCGATTTTTCAACTCGGCATATGCTTCCTACTAATTTTGGAATTACAGATGGAGTTTTCTTTTTTAATAATGATGATGACCGTCGTGTAGTTGACAAAAGAAAACAGAAATACAACCTGTTTTATTCCGAAACAGGAGAGCAAATAGATAATTGTTTTTTGCCACATGATGCGATTGCCGAATATCATTTTGGAGGTGGAGATGGCGGCCATCCGTTTTTTTACAATGAAGGTCAATTGTTATATAATAAAATATTTGACAGTCGAATTTATTGTTTGAAAAAAAATCAGATTATTCCGCTGTTCGATATTATTCTTCCCAATCAATTACCAATAAGAAAAATTGAAGAAAAAATGGAGCACATAGATGTTGTACGTTCTAATTATTCGTATGCGCTCAGTAATATTTTCATCAGTGAGGGAATTGTTCATTTTATTTTTTCTAAAGATGGATTTATACAGAGTTGCTATTATGATTTAGATTCGGATCGAGTATTATTTTGTGGGCCAAGGGTACTTGCTGAAACAAGGAAACATTTACCATTCTATTCTCTAGTGCAAGGAGTATATAATGAATGTTTTTTTGCGCTTATTTCTCCTGTCGAAATAGAAAGAAGGAAAGAAATTCATCCTGGATTCTTTACACAAGACTTGAAGAACATAACACTTGATGATAATCCCGTGATTGCATTTTATAAAATCAACAAAAATGAACGGAACAAAATTAGAGATGTTTAGCGAAGAAGCTAAACGTAAAGCCAAAGAAATAAAATCGAATTTACATACCATTGCACTTTTGGGATATGTTTTGATAGGGATAAGTTGGCATGTTTATTCGTCCAAATGGTTAATGATTGTATCTATTTTGGTTGCTTTTACTGCTTTTACGGCAAGTATGTATTATGCTTTGAGTAATAGAAAATTCGAAAAGGTAGAGAGCCATAATAAACTTATCTTTATAGAAGGCGTGAGGGGCATTTTTTTCTCAGCACTTTTAATATTAGTATGTGTGGGCCGATTTTATATTAGATATATGTAGATGGCTAAATGGGAAAATCGCTAAATTTTATATTGGATTTGGCGACTTTCCTATTTTAGTTAAAGTTTCTTTTGTGTAGAAAATCGAGTTTCGACATAACCCCAAAATCTCAGGTTAATTTTATTCTCTAATATCAGAACCCCAAAACAATTTGTTGCGAAGAGTTTCGTAGAAGTTCTGACTTTCTCTCTTTATAATCTTAATTGAATAATCGGCTTTCTCGATTTCAAATTCACTGCCCGAAGTAAATACTTTAGAACGTCCATCTAACGAAACTAAAAAGTTTTTGCTTCGCGATTCTACCTTCACTTTTATTTTATAGTTTTCAGGAATAACCAAAGGGCGAATGTTTAGCGAGTGAGGAGCTACAGGGCTTAACACAAAGTTGTTTGAGTCGGGCGATATTATAGGTCCGTTAACGCTAAGGTTATAGGCTGTAGAACCAGTGGAAGTAGCAATTAATAAACCATCTGCCATATAGTTTGCGAGAAACTCATCGTTGAGATAAGTTTGTATTGTTATCATAGCAGAAGTATCGCGTTTTAAGATGGCAATTTCATTTAGAGCGCAATTGTTTTCTTGTTCGCTAAAGTCGGGCGATATTATTTTTAGTAGACTACGTTCTTCTATTCTATAACGATTGTTGGTTAAGTCATCTAAAGTTGCGTCTATTTCCGAAGTGTTTATGTCGGCAAGGAAACCTAAGCGACCAGTGTTAATCCCTAATATAGGAATGTTTTGCCTTCTTACCCAGCCTGCTGTTTTTAAGAAAGTGCCATCGCCGCCCAAACTTAGAGCAACATTTATAGGAAACTCATCTTGATTAATCAAGCCTGCCACCTTAGGAGTGTAAGCAAATGTTTTAGAAAGATAATTATAAAAACTCTTTTCTACCCAAACCTCAGAACCAAGTTCGAATAGACAATCGAAAAGTTTCTTTATCTCATTTTGTTTCCCTGCCTGATAGTCGCTACCAAATATACCTATTACCATAATTACATTCCTAAATAAAACATCAATTCATCGAAGCGGTCTTTTGCCGTTTCGTCGCTCAGCATTTGTTTCTGTGCATAATAACGTACGGGATAATTGAATCTTTCGAGACTTCTAACCACATTCGAAGCATCTTCTAAATCAATCTTTAATAAAAGAATAAGTTTAGAAGTTTTCTCGTCCATAAAAGTAAACACATCAGATACTTTGGCGTTGTTTTGCTCTACTAAATGAATAATATGAGAGAGAACATACTCTTGCGGATTGAGTTCTACTGCTATAATAGCTCCTTCTTTACTTATATTGCAAAGCTCACCTATCTTTTCTAAAAGATTATTGAGAGTTATAACTCCCTGATATTCCCCTGTTTCGTTTACTACAGGTAGTATGCTTAGTCTGTACTGATTAATTATTCCTATAACATCAAAAATAGAGGTATTCTCTTTAGCATAAGGAGCAAAGATGCTTAGATTTTCAATAGAATCTTCAGGGTTTCCCATTCTGAAAATGTCTGTCTCCGAAACAATGAAACTAAACTTACCGTCTTTCAGCACAGGAAGGTGCTTTAGCTTATAATCTTCCATTAACGACAAAGCCAAAGTGCCAGAATCTTCACAATTTAATGCTGGAATTTCATTTGTTAAGAATTCTTTACTAAACATTTTCTTTGAATTAAAGTAAATAGCTTATTTTTGTGATGTCATATAACATAACAATGCAAAATTAAATTATTTATTTAAGAATAGAGTAAAAAACTAATAAATATAACTCAAATGAACTTATTATTATTTATCCAAGAGGGTCTCTCTGAGACTGCAACAAATGTAACAGAGATATTAGCCTCTGAAGCTGTTGAAGTTAAAATGAATGTTTTAGAACTGGCAATGAAAGGCGGTTGGCTAATGATACCAATTATATTACTTCTTTTTATAGCTATCGCAGTTTTTATCGAACGAATTTTAGTTGTAAATAAAGCAGCCAAAGAAGATGATACATTTATGGATAGAATAAAAGATTATATCCACGACGGAAATATTAAATCGGCAGAGAATTTGTGTCTGTCAACTAATACTCCTTATTCAAGAATGATTCTTAAAGGAATACAACGCTTAGGTCGCCCTATGAACGACATACTTGTTGCAATAGAGAATGTGGGTAATATAGAGATTGCTCGTTTAGAAAAAGGATTTGGTTGGGTTGCAACTACTGCGGCTGCGGCTCCTATGATAGGTTTCTTAGGAACAGTAACTGGTATGATTAAAGCTTTCTTCGATATGGCTAATGCTGGTACTAATGTTGATATTACATTATTGTCGTCGGGTATCTACGAAGCTTTGGTAACTACTGTGGCTGGTCTTTTTGTTGGTATTATTGCTATGCTTGCTTATAACTTCTTAACAGCAAGAGTTGATAGTGTGGTAACTAAGATGGAGACAAAGACAATGGACTTTATGGATTTATTGAACGAACCAACAAAATAAAACAATAATGGCATTAAAAAGAAGACGCAAGATTAGTGCTGAGTTTAGTATGGCATCAATGACGGATATGATATTCTTACTACTCATATTCTTTATGATAACATCAACTCTTGTTGTGCCAAATGCTATTAAGGTTGTATTGCCTCAAAGTTCGCAACAAACTTCAGCTAAACCATTAACAAGAGTAACGATAGATGAAAATCTTAATTACTATGTAGCTCATGGTAAAGAAAAAGAACAACAAGTAAGCTTTGAAGAGATTGTTCCTTTCTTACAAGAGAGTTACAATAAAGACCCTGAAATGTACGTGGCATTATATGGTGACGAAACAGTGCCTTACTCTGAAGTAATAAAACTAATTGATATTGTTAATAAGAATGATTTCAAAATGATTTTGGTAACTCGTCCGAAATGAAAATAACAAAAGAAGAAATATTAGGCTATTTAGGTTCGGCAGCTTTTTGTCTTATCCTTATCCTTGTCCTTTACTTTACTTTTTTGCATACACAAGTGAAAGCAGAGGAAGAAGGTGTATTGGTGAACTTCGGAAACGTTGATTTTGCTGCAGGAACTTTTGAACCTAAGGCGGAAGGAGAGAACCGACAAGTTCCATCAGAAAATGTTAGCCCTACAATAGAAACTCCTCAACAATCGGAAACTCCAGCTGTTATAACACAAACAGACGAACAAACAGTTGCTATTAAAGCTGAAGATAAGGAGAAAATGGAGAGAGAAAAGAAAGAGGCAGAACAACGACGTATAGCTGAAGAGCAACGTAAACGTGCTGAGGAAGAACGCAAACAAAGAGAGGCTATAAATCAACAAATGGCAAATGCTTTCGGAGCGGGAGATACGTCTAAAGGAAATGAAGGAACTGCTGCCGATGGAGCAGGCAATCAAGGTAGTAACGAAGGAAATGCGCCCACAGGTTCTTATACCGGTGTTGGAGGTATAGGAAACTTCGACCTTAATGGACGTTCGTTAGGTGCAGGAGGTTTGCAACGACCTGCTTATGCAGCACAAGAAGAAGGAACTATAGTGGTGGAAATAACGGTAGATCCTAAAGGAAATGTAATAAATGCCGATATAAGACTTAAAGGTACCAATATAGAAAATGCTAATATGAGACGTTCGGCTTTAGAAGCTGCTCGCAAAACAAAGTTTAACGTAATAACAGGAACGCAAAATCAGATAGGTTCCATAACTTATAGATATTCACTTAAATAAGATAAACAGTTAATTTTATTTGCCATGAAGAAAGTATTTGTGTTTTTAGCCAATGGTTTCGAAGAAATTGAAGCTATAAGTATTATTGACGTATTACGTCGTGGAGAGTTAGACACTACAACTGTATCAATAACAGGAGATAAAAAAGTTGTTGGTGCTCACAACATAACTGTTGTAGCCGATAAACTTTATAATGAGGTAGACTTCTCGGAAGGACAAATGTTGGTGCTTCCTGGGGGAATGCCTGGAGCAAGTAACTTAGATGCTCATTCGGGACTGAAAACTTTAATTAAAGAATATAATCTTAAAGGTAAAAATATTGCTGCTATATGTGCAGCTCCTTTGGTGTTTGGCGGTTTAGGATTGCTTAAAGATAAAAAAGCTACAGCTTATCCGGGCTTTGAATCTCAATTAATAGGAGCCGAGTACGTAGAAGAAGGAGTAGTTAAAGACAACAATATTATTACAGGAAGAGGTCCTGGCTTTGCAGCAGATTTTGCATTAGCCTTAGTTGCCGAATTGCAAGGATCCGATAAAGCCAACGAAGTTGCATCTGGTATGTTGTTGAAGTAACGTAATGCAAAGCTACCTAAATAAGCAACTATCCCACTAAATGTAAGCCAGAGTTTTCCAATTTATTGCTATTTACCAAGCCTCAAATACCTAATATTTGCTATTGCCAAGCCTTTAGTATCGCCCTACCTTTGCACCACAAAATAGAACTATTATAAATAGCAAATAGGCATTAATATGAATAAACATAAAAAATATCTTTTAATTATTGCAACATTTATCTCCTTTAGTATTCCTACACCTTACATTTACGCAGTTACAGATTCGATATTTATAAAAGAGCAAACTCTTAAAGAAGTAACAATAAGAGCAAAATCACAAATAGAACGTATCAATGAATCGGCTTATAACGCATTGGCTATAGACACTAAAAATCTACACAATGTAAACTCAGAACTTTCGCAAGCATTGGCTAAAGCTCCGGGTATGAAAATTCGAGAAGCAGGGGGTGTTGGTTCTGATATGCGATTAATGATGGACGGATTTAGCGGTAAACATATTAAGGTTTTTATAGACGGAATCCCTCAAGAGGGCGTAGGAGGTTCGTTTTCATTAAATAATATTCCGATAAACTTTGCCGAACGTATAGAAGTATATAGAGGAGTTGTTCCTGTTGGGTTTGGTTCTGATGCATTAGCTGGTGTTATAAATGTTGTTACAAATAAAAATCGCAAAAGATGGTTTATTGATGCTGCTTACTCTTACGGCTCTTTTAATACTCATAAAACTTATGTCAACTTTGGGCAGACTTTGAATTCGGGATTGACTTATGAAGTTAATGCTTTTCAAAATTATTCTGACAATAACTATAAAATAGATGTTGCTGTTGAAGAATTTCGTGGACCTAACGCTAATGATGGTTCAAGTCTAAACAGTAAGGATATTCAAACTGTAGAACGTTTTCACGACACTTATCACAACGAAACTGTAATAGGCAAAGTTGGAATTATAGGAAAGAGTTGGGTCGATAGATTAATGTTAGTTATTAATTATTCGCAATATTATAAGGAGATACAAAACGGAGTTATACAGAAAGTGGTATTCGGAGATAAACATCGTAAAGGGAATTCTATTATTCCTTCATTAGAGTATCGTAAGCGTGATTTATTTACAGATGGACTAAATATAATGTTTACGACAAACTATAATTATAATACTGTGAATAATGTCGATACCGCCTCCTTTAAATATAACTGGAGAGGAGAAAAACAAAAAAGTTCGGCGGGAGAAACAAGTTATCTCGACACAAAATCTAAGAACAACAACTGGAATGCAACATTTACGGCAGACTATAGATTAGGCGATATTCATACAATCACATTCAATCACGTAATAAATAGTTTTAAGAGAACTAACACTGGAACTTCGGGAGCAAGTAATTCTAATCTGGCAAATGCCATTCCTAAAATTACACGTAAAAACATTGGTGGATTGTCTTATCTGCTAACCCCTTCTAAAATATGGAATGTTTCAGTTTTTGGGAAATATTATAATCAGTACGGAGAAGGTCCTTTAGCAACGGATGCTAATTCTACTAATTATATTAAATCTACTAATTCGGTAAACGCTTTTGGATATGGAGCTGCTGGTACTTATTCTTTCTTTGAAATGTTTCAAACTAAACTTTCGTACGAAAAAGCTTATCGTTTGCCTACTAATGAAGAAATGTTTGGAGATGAAGATATGGAGAAAGGTGATTTTTCTCTAAAACCTGAAAATAGCGACAATATTAACATAAGTCTAAACATAAGCAAACAACTTGGCAAACACTCAGTGTTGTTAGAAGGTGGCTTAGTTTATAGAAATGCTAAAAATTATATTCAGAGAACAATTAACTTAGGTACTAAAGCAAGCACTATTTACGGAACTTATCAAAATCACGGAAAGGTAGAAACGAAAGGATATAACATCTCCTTACATTATAATTATGGTGGCATAATAAGCATAAACGGAAATATTACAAGAATGGACGCTCGGGATAATGTAAAAACTATAGAACAAGGTTCTTCTCAATTAAGCAATACTTATGGTGCTCGAATGAGGAATACTCCATATCTATTTGCCGATTCTGATATTTCTTTTTACCTCTATAATATTGGAAAGAAAGGTAATGTGCTGACATTTAGATATGATAATTTCTATACTCATAGCTTTCCTCTTTATTACGAAAACTTGGGTGCTCGAGATAAGAAGATTGTAGACACACAGTTTGCTAATAACTTAAGTTTGGTTTATAGTATGGAGAATGGAAAGTATAACGTATCGTTTGAGTGTAAGAATTTTACTAATGCTAAACTTTACGACAATTATGGCTTACAGAAGGCAGGGCGTGCTTTCTATGGTAAGCTAAGAGTGTTTTTTGGAGCATAAATAATATAACAAGACATATACTTAATTAAAAAACAAATGAAACAAATGAATTTAATCTGGGCTCTATTTGTAGCTCTATTTGCAGGAAGTTTATTCACTGCTTGTAACGATGACAATAATGGTAGTGGTAATGGTGGAGATGATAACGGTAACGCAAATGCGGATACCACAGTTTATGTTATCTCTGCTTTAGACGGAGATGCAACCTATTTATTAGAAACAACCTCGTTAGACGAAGGGACAGTTTCGGCAAAAAAAACCGGAGCCGAAAGCGAAGCTGCTACCTATTGGGTATTTTATGGTGATAAATATCTTTATCGGTTAGTTTATAATCAGGGAGAAGCAGGTGTTACAACTTCTTACTCTCTCGATAGATATGGTTTAGCTCAAAAGCGCGATTACGAATACTTGATTAAACGCTTTACTTCTTATGGTATCTACAGCGATTACATCATCACGGTGTCGGCTGGCGACAGAGGACAAGAATATGCAGATGCAGAAGGCAATCTTGCTCAAGGTTTATTTTTAGGTTATCTTGATACTGAAAAAGAAACTTATTCTTCTGCCGAAATAAATGCTGAGAATTATCTTGGCAATGGAGAATATGTAACTTTAGCAGGTATAGAAGAGGCTAATGGCAATATCTATTCGGCTGTTATTCCGATGGGATTAAGTAAATATGGAGTATTGGCAGAAGGTGGTAAGTATGTAAAATATCCAGAACTTGTAAAAACAGAGTCAGGAGGCAGCAACAGTAGTGCTTACGAAGAAGGAGAACTTTTATGGACTCAATATCCTAACGAAGCTTGGTTGGCTATTTACGATAATGAATCGTTTGAAAACCCTACGTTAATTAAAACAGAAAAGATTAGTTATGCAACCGGACGTAATCGTTCGCAATATTACCAAACAACTTGGGCTGCAGACAATGGTGATGTATATATGTTCTCGCCAAGTTATGCTAAAACTATGTCGGAAGAAGTTCAGCGTACAACTTTGCCAGCTGGTGTAGTTAGAGTGAAGTCTGGCGAATACAAATTCGATGATGATTATTATTTCAATATAGAACAAGCAACAGGAGGCAAATCTTTCCAACGTTGTTGGCATATTAGTGGCAACTATTTCTTAATGTTAATGTACGACCAAGAGTTAACTCCAAGTGTAAAAGCAACAACAAGCTCTATGGCTATTTTTGATGCCGAAGCCCAACAATTAACTTATATTACAGGTCTACCATCTGCCGATGAACTCTCAGCTTTTGGCAGCACACATTATTTCGAGAACGACAAAGCTTATGTTGCAGTTACAACAACAGTAGATGATTATCCTGCTATTTATGTTATAGATGCAAAAACTGCTACGGCTACTAAAGGTATTACAGTTGAAGCTAAATCAATAAATGCAGCTGGAAAATTAAAAAGTTATTGATGAAAAGGTTATTTAAGAATATACATCTTTGGCTTTCTATTCCTTTCGGAATACTTATTAGTGTAATCTGTTTCTCTGGCGCGATACTTGTGTTTCGCGCCGAGATAGAAGATTTCGTTTATAAAGACTTAATCTTTGCGAAACAACACGAAGGAGAAAAGCTTTCAATTTCTGAATTATTACCATTAATAAGTAATCAAATAAAAGATGATGAAGTAACTGGAATAAACATACCTTCAGACAATAAACGCAACTACAGTATTTCTGTGGCTTCCAATCCGAGGGCTGCTATTTATATAGATGCATACACGGGCGAAGTGTTAGGCAAAGTAGAAGGAACGTTTTTTCCTAAAACACTTCAGTTTCATCGTTGGTTACTTATTGATAGAAGTATAGGAAAGCCTATTATAGGTTATTCCACTTTAATCTTCGTAATAATACTAATAAGTGGAATAGTTATATGTTTCCCTAAAAACAGGAAACAACTTAAACGCATCTTTACAATAAAGATAACGAAAAGTTGGAGACGTTTTTGGTACGACTTACACGTTAGTGCTGGAAATTATGTTCTTATCGGATTATTAGCTCTGGCTCTTACTGGGCTTACTTGGTCGTTTGCTTGGTGTAGAGAACCTTTTTATCGTATGTTTGGGGTTGATGCCACTCAAATGACTCACGGAGGAGCTAAAAACAATCAACAACAAGCGGAAAAACAACCTCGGCAACAAAAACAACTGTCGGAACAGCAAGGTAAACGCCCTCATCGTGAAGGAGAGCAAGGCCGACCAGAAAGGGGAGCGAAAGCAACTATTGAGGTAGAACAGGAAAGTTATCTTCATTGGGACGAAGTATTTTCTTATGTTCAAAAAGTAAACCCCAAAAACGAAAAGATTAGTATAAAAAACGGAACTGTAACCGTAACGCAAAATAAAACATTCGGAAACAGTAGAGCTTCCGACAATTATACTTTCGACAACAATACGGGCAAGATTTTAGAATATCGACCTTACGAGAAACAAGAACGAATGAATAAGGTTCGTGGTTGGATTTATTCTATACACGTTGGTTCGTGGGGAGGCTTATTTTCTAAGATACTAACTTTCATTATTGCTTTTATAGGAGGCACACTTCCTCTTACGGGATATTATCTTTGGATTAAAAAGAAATAATATCTACATTTGTAGACGTATAATAAATATCAGACGTTCTTATGAAGGATAATTTTTGTGTAATAATGGGTGGTGGTATAGGAAGCCGCTTTTGGCCATTTAGTAGAGAGGATAAACCCAAACAGTTTCTTGATTTCTTTGGAACAGGTCGCTCGCTGTTGCAACAAACTTTCGACCGTTTTAGTCAAATAATACCAACGGAAAATATTTTTATTGCAACTAACGATGCTTATGCGGATTTAGTTAAAGAGCAACTTCCTGAGATAACAGATAAGCAAATACTTCGAGAACCGACTCGTCGTAATACAGCTCCTTGTATTGCTTATGCCGCTTTTCATATTAAAGCGATTAACCCAAATGCAAACATAGTTGTAACTCCTGCCGACCATTTAATTTTACAAGAACATCATTTCTTGAAAAATATACAAACAGGATTGAATTTCGTGCGTGAATATCCTGCGTTACTTACTTTAGGCGTAAAACCTGAACGACCAGAAACAGGATATGGATATATTCAAACCGATGAAGGTGTTGGCGGAGGTAACATACAGAAAGTAAAGGTGTTTACAGAAAAACCGAACTTAGAACTTGCAGAACTCTTTGTTAAGAGTGGCGACTTCTTTTGGAACTCTGGTATATTCCTTTGGAATGTTAATACAATACTAAAGGCTTTCGAAGAACATCTTCCTGCTGTACATAATCGACTTGGTCAGGATTTAGATAAATATAATACTCCCGAAGAACAAAAATTCATTAACGAAGCTTACCCAACTTGCCCTAACATATCTATTGATTATGGTATTATGGAAAAGGCTAATAATGTTCATATGTTGGTTGCCGACTTTGGGTGGTCTGATTTAGGTAATTGGAGTTCTATCTACGACCTCACTGTTGACGAAAAAGACGAAAGCAAGAATGCAACATTGAAATGTAAATCTTTATTTATAGATAGTAGCAATAACTTAGTTACAACTAATTCTGATAATAAATTGGTTGTTGTGCAAGGCTTAAAGAATTATATAGTTGTTGAGTCGGACAATATTCTTCTTATTTGTAAACGAGAAGAAGAGCAACGCATTAAACAAATTGTTGCTGATATTGAAATCAAATTTGGCAAAGAATATATTTAAGACAAATAAGAATTAAGAGAAAAGGGTACAAGCGAATATAACAAATCGTTTGTACCTTTTTTATTTATAAAGAGAAAAAATACACTGTCTTTTACCTAAGTCTGGCAATGCCTTTTTCCAATCGGCTATTGTTTTTGTTTTTATGTATTCGTTAGAAAGAGTAATATCGGCCGCAATACATAACTTTGTTGTAGGTCGGCAAGTCTTAACTATTTCTTCTAACATTTTGTTGTTTCTATAAGGTGTTTCAATAAACAGCTGTGTTTGACTTTTTGAGTATATAAGAGTTTCCAACTCTTTAAGAGTTTTAATTCTTTGATTAACCTCTATGGGTAAGTAGCCATTAAAAGCAAAACTTTGTCCGTTAAATCCCGATGCCATTAATGCTAACAATATTGAAGAAGGACCTATTAACGGAACTACTTTTATATTCTTTTGCTGAGCTATAGCAACAACATCTGCTCCTGGGTCGGCAATGGCAGGACAACCAGCTTCTGATATTATTCCTATAGAATTATTTTCTTTTATCGGGTCTAAATATCCCGACAGCTCTTCTTGTGTGGTATGTTTATTAAGAGTAAAGAATGTAAGTTCGTCTATATTGATTGACGAGTCGGTTTGTTTCAAGAAACGTCTTGCCGAACGGATATTCTCTACAATAAAATATTTTAATGAGAGTATTACTTCTTTGTTGTATTCGGGCAATACACGAGATATTTCTGTATCTCCCAAAGTAACAGGAATTAAAAATAGATTAGCCATTGTCTTCTATATTAGTTTGCAAAAGTACTAAATTAATATTTACTTTGTACCCTATAACAATAAGAGAATGAAACTTCCGATAGCTTTCGAAAATCAAATAAAAGAGATTATAGGTGATGAGTGGAACAACTTCGTTAATGCTTTAGAGGAAGACAGTCCGACAAGTATTCGTCTTAATTCTAATAAATACCACGAAGCCGATAATCTGAAAACAAACCAACCTATACCTTGGGCTTCTAATGCTTATTATTTAGATACTCGCCCTATCTTTACTTTAGACCCATTGCTTCACGCTGGAGTTTACTATGTACAGGAAGCTTCATCGATGTATTTAGAACAGATTATAAAAAAGCATCTTGCACCCTCTATTAAAGTTTTAGATTTGTGTGCTGCACCTGGCGGCAAGTCCACTTTAATATCATCTCTATTGTCGGAAGATAGTTTGTTGGTAGCAAATGAAGTGATACGCACACGGTCTAACATTCTTTCTGAGAATCTTATTAAATGGGGAAATCCAAATACAATAGTAACAAATAACGACCCTGCTGATATAGGCAATAAGCTTAACTCTTATTTTGATATAATTGTTGCCGATGTTCCTTGTTCTGGCGAAGGAATGTTCAGGAAAGACAATGCTGCGATAAACGAATGGTCGCCTAACAATGTGAAACTTTGCGCCGAACGACAAAGACGAATTATAGCCGACATATGGTCGTCGCTTAAACCTGGCGGCATTTTAATTTATAGCACTTGCACATTCAACAAAGAAGAAAACGAAAACAATTTAGAGTGGATTTGCAACGAGTTAGGAGCCGAGATATTAGATGCTCCTTGTAGGTTTTACCCACACAAAAACAAAGGAGAAGGCTTTTTTATTGCTTCTCTACAAAAAGCGGCAAGCGACGAAAGCAACACATACAGATGCGCAAAGAAAAATAAAAAAGACAACAAATCATCTAAAGGAATTAAAACACCAGAAGAGATTAAGCAACGGATTATAAACGCTGATGCCTTTTCTTTTCATCAAAAAAATGATAGTTTCATCGCTATTCCTCTTGCCGTTGTAGATAGTTATAGAGACATTGCTTCTTGTCTTAAAATAGTATCGGCAGGTATTAGTATTGGAGAAATAAAGGGTAAAGATATTATTCCATCTCACAGTTTAGCATTGTCTAATTGTTTATCTGAAAGTTTTTATCCTACATTAGAGCTTGATAAAGAGAGTGCAATTAAGTATCTACGAAAAGACTCGTTCGATTGTGATTTGCAAAATTTACATAAGGGCTATGTAATTGTTACTTACAATAATCGTCCTTTGGGCTTTATCAAGAATATAGGTACTCGCTTCAATAATCTTTATCCTAACGAATGGCGAATTAGAATGAATGTCTAAAGTTTTACCGACTTCGACTTCCCTTTTTTCGACTCATTATGATATCTATCAACTGACGTAACTACGTATTTATACTTAGTTTTGCCATTCTTGTAAGGTAAGAGGATAGAAGTATTTTGAGTTACCGCAACTATTTTAGATGCATCGTTTAGATTTTCTTTCTCTTTATTGTTGAAACGATATACAACATAATATTGTGCGTTTGTAGGATCGCTTTTATCTCCATTAGCTTTCCATATTAGGCGATGAACATTATGTTTTTTATCAACCTTGAGCGACTTAACGTCTTTGGGCTTACCATCATAAAGATGAGAATAAGCAGGAATTATAGCTGGAGATTTATGATAATTTGTTTTTAAGCTATCAATTATACCACCGTTGTTGTTTAAGATTTCGTAAACAGGCCAAAAACAATTACCATACACTCCCGGCAAAGTTCGAGTAAGTTCCATTTTTCTACTAAGTTGATTCTTGGCAGGCTGACGCAAATCACGAGTTTTCATAGTGCGGTCTACATCTTGTCCGATATAAAGATGCGCTCCATAGTTGTTGAGAGTCCACCACTTAATAAGCGTTTCATAATCAGCAGCCGAATGTCCTATCTCCCAATATATTTGAGGAATATTATAATCTACCCAACCGTTTTCTACCCAAAGTTTAACATCAGCATAAAGGTTGTCGTAATTTTGCAAGCCATTAGTATTACTTCCCGAACCATCAGGAGTACTTTTCTTATTCCTATATATCCCAAAAGGACTAATACCAAATCTCACATAAGGCTTCTCTAACAAAATTGTATTCTTAATGCGCTCTATAAGAATATTTACATTGTTTCTGCGCCAATCATCGCGTCTGCTTTTATCAAAACCTTGAAGTTCTCCGTATATATTAAAACTTATATCATCAGGGAAGTTTTCCCCAGCTATTGGGTAAGGATAAAAATAATCGTCCATATGAATTGCATCAATATCATATCGCTGAACTATATCTTTTACAATTTTACAGATGTAATTTCGACTTTGAGGAAGTCCAGGGTCAAAGTAAATCTGTTTCCCGTACTTAACAAACCATTCGGGGTGTTGATGATATATGTGAGAATGATGAATAGTTTCATTATCGGAAACGGCAATTCTGTATGGATTAAGCCAAGCGTGAAACTCTATACATCTTTTGTGAGCCTCCTCTATAAGAAACTCCATAGGGTCGAAATTGTTGTCGGGAGCCTTACCTTGTTGCCCTGTAAAGTGTTTACTCCAAGGCTCGATTTCAGAATAATAAAAAGCATCAGCACAAGGTCGTGCTTGAAAAACTATAGCGTTAAAATTGTAAGCCTTCAAGCTATCCAACATATTAATAAAATACGTTTGCATTTCAGATGCCGACATATTTTTGTAACGGTCTTGCCACATAGTGCTAATCCAAACTCCTCGAAACTCTCTCTTAGTTGTTGTTTGAGCAGCGGTATTAAAAGATAGCGATATAAGAATGGCAATTATTAAGACTAAAGTTCTCATTTATTGTTTGTTTTATCGAAAACAAAGGTAAAACAAAATAAGAAAAACATACTATGATTTTTGAAAAACTCACTATGTTTCCTCTCGCAACTCACTGTGATGCGACACAAAACTCAGTCAGGTTTTTTTGTAACACAGTACAAGAAAGTTAAAAACTAAAAACTAAAAGATAAAAGTTGAAAAACCTCGATGAAATCAGGGATTTTTTGGTTTTACAACGTTTCACCAAAAGCCCGTAGGCAACGCTTCGCTCGCCGTACGGCTATGGAAGTTTTACCCCTTTGGGTATCCTAACTTTTATCTTTTAGTTTTTAGTTTTTAACTTGTGAAACACAAAGCTTCACTTAAGGGCTTCTCTCTACTAAGAGACCCCTGCTCTCTCTACTGAGATAGGCGAGGTCTCTCTTAGTAGAACGACGGGGTGGTTTAAGTATAAAGACGAGACCGTTCTACTAAGAGCGACATCGGGTCTCTACTAAGAAACAGCTCGCCTATCTACTAAGAAAGGCGAGGGGTATCTAATAAGAAGCAACCGTCCTCTCTACTAAGAGCAACAAGGGAGTTCTCCTAAGAAGCGGAGAGAGAGTTCTATTAAGGGCAACGAAGTGCTTCGCAAGAGAGATATAGCCGTTCATTTGTCCAGTCGCTCATTTTTACGCTCTTCTCCGAGAGTTAAGATATTACAGATAGTTGCTTGTCGGGGTCGTTTGTTTACTCTCTTGCCTTCTCTCTCAAATTAAGCAAAGGGTCGATAATATCAAAATAATATAGAAAAGAGAAGTATTGTGAAAATAAGTAAGTAGAGGAAATGTTGAGAATTAGGTAGAAATAGAAAAAATAAAGATAAAACTTTCGCTGAATAGTTACTTCAAAACTGCTAAAAGTTAAAAAAACGACAAAATATTTGCTTTCCAAATCTAAAATGCGTTAATTTACACCTTAGTTATATATAGAGAAAAAATGAAAACAAAGAAATTAATAGGAGTAATCGCCATTTTAGGGATTGCTACAGTAGCTGCAATCGTTATTTTTAATACGATTGTTAACAATAACGACAAGAACAAAGGTGCAAATACGTTTATTAATGAAGAAAATGTAATTGTAGCTTCAGTATCTAAACCAGATTATATTAATCAGCATTTCTTTGACGCTAGCCAGTATGCCGACTCTGTAAAATTTATTCGCTTGGAGACCACAGACGAGAGTTTAATAGGAGGCATAACCGAATTGTTGTTTGATGATGATTATGTCATTGTTGCTGATCGCAAGACTGCTTCTATCTTTTTCTTTGACTACGAAGGTAATTATTCCCACAAAATTAATAGGCGAGGACAAGGTGAAGGTGAATATCTTAGCTTAAGTCATGTAATGCTTGATAAAGAGAATGATGAAATTATAATTCTTGACATGAATTTACGAGCACTATTAAGATATGATTATCAAGGCAATCAAATTTCAAAGATAAGTAACTTTGACGATGATATGGTTCCTAGGGATATAATCAAACTTCCATCTGGCGATTTCTTATGCTATCGACAAGACCGTCTTGGAGATGAGGAAAAATGGCAAGCAGGAGTATGGAAAGTAAAAAAAGATGGTTCTTTGGATAAATTTATATATACATTAGATTTTGATACTAATTCTAGCTTCGTTCAATCTGTATATCATCTATCTTATCTCCATGATGGCAAAATAAGTTTTGTAGACCAAAACAAAACGGCGGTATTCAGTATAGATGAAAATGATATTGTAAGCAAAATAGTTGAATTTAAAGTTCCTGGAAAAACGCTGGCTGAGATGCCAACTGTAGATAAATCTGATGGTGGTTATTATAGCATTTTTTGCAGTGAAGAAAAAGGAGATTATATATTTACTCAATGGATAGATCCTGAGAATAGAGTATTTCAAACTATTTTAACAAAAAGTACTGGAAAAATAGAAACTGGTATGGCTTTCTATCCTTTTGTATTTGGCACACACCTCCCTGGCAACAGTTTTGTTAGAAATAATAATCCTAAAATTTCTTCATCTTACTTTTACCCATCAACAATTCTTCAATATACACAATTAGACTTGCCAGATGAGTACAAACAACCTGCAGAGAAAATTATAGAAGGAATGACTTTGGAAGAAATTGAAGATTCTAATCCAATAATTCAATTGTTATATATAAAGTGAACAATATGAAAAGCACTTATCAAAAGACCTATGGACGAGTACAACGAACCTATTTTGTGTATTTACCATATAAACAACAAATGACATTATATATATGAGAAGGATTATTTTATTACTTATACTTTTCGTGTCGTTAACTATTAGCGCACAAAACAACAACTACAATATAGAGGAACAGAAACTTGAAGGGTACATCGTTGAACTTGAAAAACTTCACGAGACTATGATTTCCGTAAAAAAGCTTGAAACTCTTATGGCTGAGTTTGAAAAAATACCACAAGAGACTCTACAAGATCGAGAAGTTTTAGAAACTTACCAAAGTCGATACGATGAAGTTTTCAAAGAGATGACTATAGAGTACATAGATTATATTAAAGTAAATCCCAGTTCTATGCTCAGTTTACTAATAGCAGCCGATTTGTTTGAGCAAATAGATAATGCATATTCGTACGAAGAACTATTGGACGTATTAAGTCCAGAACTATTAGAAAACGAAATAGGAACATCTTTAATTCAAAAGAATAACGACAGAAAGAAAACATCTATAGGCTCAATTGCTCCAAATTTCACACTTGACAATGTAAATGGCGAATCGGTTTCGTTGTCAGACTTTAGAGGGAAGTATGTGCTGATAGACTTCTGGGCAAGTTGGTGCCGTCCTTGCAGGAAAGAAAATCCATATTTAGTACAGGCTTACGAAAAGTTCAAAGATAAAAACTTCGAAATAATAGGCGTATCGTTAGATAATCCCGGCGGCAAACTTAATTGGGTAAACGCCATAGAGAAAGACGAACTTACTTGGATTCAAGTTTCAGATTTAAAAGGCTGGCAAAGCTCCGCAGCTATAGAATATAAAGTATTATCTATACCGCAAAATTTCTTAATCGACCCCGATGGGATAATTATTGCTAAGAACTTAAGAGGAAATGAACTCGAAAAAGTATTGACAAGAGTTGTGTGCTTCGCACAAGATAAAAACTAAAAGATAAAAGTTAACGTGCTCTTCCTTATCCCTTAGGTAACGCTACGCTCACCTAAGGTTATTGAGGCATAGCCCATCATCGGGCTACCACCTGCCTGAAAGGCGGAATTTGCATAGCCGTATGGCGAGCGAAGCGTTGCCTACGGTTGCAGAAATAAGTTGCCGCTTCGCGCCAGCTCTTAGTTCTTCACTCTTAGTTCTTAGTTCATCTTGTAGCTTATATTGTCAATTAGTCTTACCTCGCCCGCAAAAACAGCAATACAACCTACAGGGTTATCGCTATCTTTCCAATTTTGTATCGACTGTAAACTTAAAGCATCAACAATATCGAAATACTCTACATCTAATTCTGGTAGAGAATTGAGGGTATTCACAACCTTTAATTTTACCTCGTCTACCGTATACTTTTCCGCAAGAGCTTTACTCTCAAATAAAGTTTTATAAATAGATGGAGCTGTTTTGCGTTGAGTTTCTGAAAGACGAGTATTGCGACTGCTCATCGCCAAGCCATCTGACTCTCTTACAATAGAACAAGGTATTATCTTAACTGGTATATTAAACTGTTTTACCAACTCTTTTACTATGGCAAGCTGTTGAAAATCTTTTTCTCCAAAATAAGCATTGTTAGGAGCTACCATCTCAAATAAACGACTAACAATCTGTGCTACCCCGTTGAAATGACCAGGTCGAAACTTGCCTTCCATAACTGTTTCAAGACTTCCAAAACCAAACTCACGAGTGTCTGGTTCAGGATAAATCTCTGTTTCGGAAGGAGCAAAAACATAAGTATTGCCAACTTCTTCCAACAACTTACAATCAGCATCTAAAGTGCGTGGGTATTTTTGCAAGTCATTTTTATCATTAAATTGAGTTGGATTGACAAATATACTAACTACAGAAATGTCATTTTCTGCAACGCATCTTTTTACCAACTCTATGTGTCCTTGATGTAATGCCCCCATAGTAGGAACAAAACCTATTGTTTTGTTATTATCCCTATCAACCTTCAATAAAGATTGTAACTCTTTTACGCCATATATTACTTTCATTACGCCAACTTTTATAAAAATCGTGCAAAACTAAGTAAATAAAAGCTAATCTTAAAGCATATTGAGAGTAATTAGTTGTAAGTTTGGAAAATTGTGGCGTTTTTTTTATTATCTTTGCAGGTAGAAATTAAAAGAATAATAATGGTTGCAAAAAAGATCCTGTTTATAACAACAGAAATCACTCCTTATCTGCCAGAAACAGAAATGTCTGTTATAGCGCGAAAACTTCCTCAAGGAATTCACGAACGTGGAAAAGAAATTAGAACTTTTATGCCTAAGTTCGGAGCCATTAATGAAAGACGAAATCAACTTCACGAGGTGATACGCCTCTCGGGAATGAATCTTATCATTGACGACACAGACCACCCTTTAATAATAAAGGTTGCTTCTATTCAGTCTGCTCGTATGCAAATATACTTTATAGATAATGAAGATTTCTTCAATAGAAAATATCTTCTAACAGATGATAAAGGTAAAGAATTTGAGGACAACGATGAGAGATCGATATTCTATGTTAGGGGTGTAATGGAAACTGTAAAGAAATTAAGATGGTGCCCCGACTTAATCCACTGTCATGGTTGGATGACGGCTTTAGCTCCTCTTTATATTAAAAAACACTACAACGAGGATCCATACTTCAAAAATTCAAAAGTTGTTTATTCTTTATACGATGACGACTTTACTCAACCTTTAAGAGAACGCTTCTCTGAGAAACTATTGATAGATGGGGTTTCTCCTTCTGATGTTGAAGTAATCAAAGATAAGGCAGACTTCGAATCATTAAGCAAACTTGCTATTGATTATTCTGACGGTATAATTCAGAGCAGCAAAGATGTTAATCAAGCAATTAAGGATTACGCTCAGCAAAAAGGCTTACCTTTCTTAGATTATCAGCCAGAAGATATATATATGGATAAGTTTAATGAGTTTTACGATCAATTATTAGTTTAGTAAAATGAAAACAAAGTTCTTTTTATTTACTTTCGTTTCTGCTTTATTTTGTTTAATAAGTTGCGATGATAATATCGATTCTATAGGTTCGGGTATTCAGCCCGATGGTGGCAAAATAGAAATCTACGACTTGTCTCTGGAAGTTAAAGGGGAAACAGTTAAATTAGATTCGATATATGCAAAGTCTGTAGCTGGACTTTTGGGCAATATTAATCACCCTGTATATGGTTCTGTAAAAGGAGATTTTGCTTGTCAGTTTTATCCTTCAGGCGGATTTGAGTTAGACAGTATGATAGTAGATGACATAGATTCTATACAGCTTAAACTGTTTTATTACTATTATCTCGGAGACTCATTAGCTCCTATGGAAATTACTGTTTATCCTGTAGTAAAACAATTAGAAGAGAATTATTACACAAACTTAAATCTGGGAGATTATGCAGATATGAACTCTGTATTAGGCAAAAGAGTGTATACGGCTCGAGACTTAAACATTTCGGATTCGCTAAACTCAGCTAATATAATAGACCAAAAATATAAAGTGCTTTCTGTTACTCTTCCTAAAGAATTAGGAACTAAATTTTACAATGAATATAAGAAAGGAAAAGAAGGAGCTTTTGCTTCTGTTGAGGCTTTCGCCGATTTCTTTCCTGGTGTTTATGTAACAAATACTTTTGGTAGCGGAAGTATGTTGGAAATAGAAAAAACATCTATATATATGTATTATGAACGTCTTGCCGCAAGTGAAGATACAATAATACAAACCACCACTTTTGCATCTGTAGACGTAACCAAAGAAGTGGTACAGTTAAATAATTATAAGAGTTCGGGAGATGAAACTTTATTAGCACCAAGCTCTGATAAGATGTATCTAAAAACTCCAGCAGGAGTGTTCTCTAAGGTAACTATACCTTTGTCTCAAATAGTAGATTCTATAGGCTCTCGACAATTTAGCAATGTAAAGCTATCTATAAATGCTTATCCAAAAGAAACTAATGATTTCGCTTGGGAATTCCCCGGTACTGGAAATGCTGTAGGTTTAGAAACTGCAAGAGCTAAACTGTTGTTAATAGAGCCCGATTCTATCAATAGATTTTTTGAAAATCAATTGTCGGCAGATACTTACACCACTTACTATGCAACGCTTAATTCTGCAACTAATTCTTATATATTCAGTAATATATCGAACTTGTTGCAAGCCCGTATAGATGATGCAAAAACAGCTGGCAGACCTTGTGAAGACTTAGAGTTAATGTTAATACCGGTTACGGTTCCTTATTATTATTCGTCTACCGATTACTATTATACTAATCCGTTAGATTATGCGTCTTACCACTATTTATATCCATCGGCGGTAACACTAAAGAAAGGAGCTAATAACCTTAACGTACAAATTATAGCTGCCGATCTCGAATCAAAAGGGGATTAATCCAACATTTAAAGAGTTTTGTAAAATGTAGCTTTTTTATAAACAAAGGATTATATTTGTATCCTGATTTCCTAATAGTTTTTAAAGATGATAAAGCAACAGCTATCTCAAAAGTTACAGCAAAAGTTATCGCCTCTGCAAATACAGCAGGTAAAACTATTGGAGCTTAATTCTCTCGAAATAGAAAACAGAATTAATCAAGAATTGGAAGAGAATCCAGCTCTCGATGAAACTGCGGATAGTAATTTTGAAACAGAACTTCCAAATGATGATGACTTCGATAACGAAGATCCATCACTCGGCGACTATCGAACAGAAGATGATATTCCCGACTATAAACTACAACAAAACAATAGTAGGGGAGAACAAAAAGAGAATATACCCTACTCTGAATCAGAAACATTTCAAGAATTTCTTTTAAACCAACTTCGACTTAAAAATCTTTCGGAAGAAGATTTTAAAGTCGGAGAATATATCATTGGAAACATTGATAGTGATGGTTATATGCGACGAGAGATTAACGCCATTGCCGATGACTTAATCTTTCAATATAATATAGATATTTCAACAACAAAAATCAATGAAATATTATCTATAATTAAAAGTTTAGACCCAGCAGGTGTTGGAGCTGCAAATTTGCAAGAATGTCTTTTGTTAGAACTGAAAAGAAAAAAAGAAACCCCAGAGAGAGAACTTGCTATCAAGATACTACAATCTTATTTTGATGCTTTTTCGAAAAAACAATTTGAAAAAATAGCGAAAAGCTTAAATATTTCGGAAAAAGAGTTGAAAGATGCAACAAAAGAAATAACTTTGCTAAACCCTAAGCCTGGTAATTCTTGGGGTAGTTCTATAGAAACTAAAATGTCGCATATTGTTCCCGATTTTATTGTAGAGACAATGAATGGGGAGTTGCTTTTTTCTATGGCAGATCAAAATATTCCGGAGCTGAAAGTCAGTAATGAATATAACGACATAATAGATAATTACCAGAAAGCTATCAAAAACAAAAAGAAACCAACAGCAAAACAGGAAGAAGCTATTATCTTTGCAAAGCAAAAGATAGATTCTGCCAAGTGGTTTATTGATGCTATAAAACAACGGAGTATAACATTGGAAAAAACAATGCTTACAATCATTGAAATTCAGAGAGCATTTTTTCTTTCGGGAGAAGAATCTGACTTAAAACCAATGATACTTAAAGATGTTGCGGAGCGTTGCGGATACGACATATCAACTATTTCAAGAGTGAGCAATAGTAAATATGTTCAAACAAACTGGGGAGTATTTCCTCTTAAATATTTTTTCTCTGAGTCTATGGTTAATGATGAGGGAGAGGAAATATCAACGAGAGAAATAAAAGCTATATTGAAAAAATGTATAGAAGAAGAAGATAAAAAGAAACCTCTAACCGACGATTTATTGTCGGCAGAGCTTAAAGAGCGAGGGTATGAAATAGCTCGAAGAACTGTTGCTAAATACAGGGAGCAACTAAATATTCCAGTTGCTCGATTGCGAAAAGAACTATAATATCAATCAATTAAATTATTTAAGATTATGAATTTTCCTGAAAATTTGAAGTACACAAAAGACCACGAATGGATTCGTGTAGATGGCGACATTGCTTATGTTGGTATAACTGATTATGCTCAAGATCAATTGGGTGAAATTGTTTTTGTTGACGTTGCTACTGAAGGCGAAACAATAAGCAAAGATGAGGTTTTTGGTTCTATTGAAGCGGTTAAAACTGTTTCTGACTTATTAATGCCTGTTAGCGCTGAAGTTATTGAATTCAATGCAGCATTAGAAGACCAACCTGAGTTAGTAAATTCTGATGCTTACGGCGAAGGCTGGATAATCAAAGTTAATATTCAAGATGCTTCTGAATTAGACGGTTTAATGTCGGCAAGTAGCTACCAAGAGTTTATTGGATAATCTGATGAAACCTTTAGTTAGTATTATAATGGGAAGCACTTCGGATCTTCCCATTATGAGTAAAGCTGCAAAGCTTTTCGATGAGTTTGAAATCCCTTTTGAAATGCAAGCTTTGTCGGCTCATAGAACCCCAGCTGAAGTAGAAGAGTTTGCAAAAAATGCAAAAAACAGAGGTGTAGAAGTTATTATAGCTGCGGCTGGAATGGCTGCGCACTTACCTGGCGTTATTGCATCTATGACCACATTGCCTGTTATAGGAGTTCCTATAAGTGCCTCTTTAGATGGAGTTGATGCTCTGTTAGCTATTGTACAAATGCCTCCGGGTATTCCTGTAGCAACAGTAGGTATAGATGCTGCGATGAATGCAGCGATCTTAGCAACTCAAATTATTTCAGTAAAAGACGAAACTTTACAAGTTAAACTTGCCGAATACAAAGAAAATCTTAAAACTAAGATTGTTAAGGCTAATGAAGAACTTTCGTCAGTGAAATATAAATTCAAAACGAATTAAATAGATGTCGTTTAATTATTCAAGAAGACAAGCATCAGTAACAGAGATAGGGAATACTCCCTTGGGAGGTAGTAATCCTATAAGAATACAATCGATGACAAACACATCGACTATGGATACTGATGCTTGTATTAAGCAAGCCATAGCTATTATCGAATCTGGCGGAGAATACGTTAGACTTACCACTCAGGGGGTGCGCGAAGCTGAAAATCTCAAGTATATTAAACAGGGATTAAACGAGTTAGGATACCATACTCCTCTTGTTGCCGATGTGCATTTTAACCCTAAAGCAGCAGAAGCGGCTGCTCATATTATTGAAAAAGTTAGGATAAATCCGGGCAATTTCGCCGACCCGGTTAAGACTTTCAAAACATTTGAATACTCCAATGAAGAATACCAACTTGAACTTGAAAAGATAAGAGAACGTTTTATCCCTCTCTTAAATATTTGTAAAGAACATAATACCGCTATTAGAATAGGAGTTAATCACGGTTCTCTTTCTGATAGAATTATGAGCAGATATGGAGATACTCCTCAAGGTATGGTGGAGTCGTGTATGGAATTTCTAAGGATTTGTATTGATGAAAACTTTACAAATATCGTAATCTCTATCAAGGCTTCTAATTCGTTTGTTATGGTAAGAACTGTAAGACTTTTAGTTGACCAAATGGGAGAGGAAGGTATGAATTTTCCTTTACACTTAGGGGTAACAGAGGCAGGAGAAGGAGAAGATGGAAGAATTAAATCGGCTGTTGGCATAGGCACTTTGTTATTAGAAGGCATAGGAGATACAATTCGTGTTTCGTTAAGTGAAAATCCTGAAAAAGAAATACCTGTGGCTCGTTCTTTGGTTGAATATGTGAATGAAAAAGCAAAACTTCCAACTATCAATCAAGAATTATCTTTGCTTTACAACAAATTTAATCCACAAAGAAAAAAAACTATACCTATATATAATATAGGAGGTGAAAATGTTCCAATAGTTATATCTGATAGATCAGAAAAAGAAATCACCGCAAACAATAAAGAAGAAATAACTCCCGATTATATATATGTAGGTGCTCAATTCGCTAAAAACAGAATCTCTGACACTCCTATAATTGTAGATGCGGATTATTATATTGATGAAGATAATACTTATCCTTTATTTAATATTACACAACAAGATTCGTGGATTACTCACAAAGGACTTTGTTTTGTAAATCTAACATTCAGCAATTTAGATAATAAACTAATCGAAACTCTAAAAGAAAAGAACAATACTGTTATTATTATAAATTCTGAATCGGATAATATATACGAACAAAAAGCTTTTATCCATAAATTAATGGATAATGCGATACAAAATCCAGTAGTAATAAAGACTATTTATCAAGAATCAGAATTAGAACAACTACAAATAAAATCATCTGTAGACAATGGTTCTTTCTTTTTAGATATGCTTGCCGATGGTATTATGATTTCAAATAAAAACACCTCTATACCTGCGGAAGTTATTGACGAATGTGCCTTTGGAATATTACAAGCTACCGGACGAAGAATATTCAAGACTGAATATATTTCTTGTCCTGGCTGCGGACGAACATTATTCGATTTACATTCAGCAATACGAAAAGTAAAAACAGCAACCTCTCATCTTAAAGGAATGAAGATAGCCATTATGGGTTGTATAGTAAACGGACCAGGCGAAATGGCTGATGCCGATTACGGATATGTTGGAGCTGGCGTTGGCAAGGTTAGCCTTTACAAGGGTAAAGAATGTGTATTGAAAAACATTCCCGAAGAAGAAGCTGTTGACGCATTAATAGACCTAATATCTAAACAAACAACGCGTTAATATTATTTTTTTTAGCTTTTGAGAATGTTTTTACAAAAAATTTAATAGCTTTGTAAGAATATTAATGAGATAGTAATATCTATAAATTGTGGCCCTATGAATAATCCTTTAGATTCAGAACGTATTGCGAATGAAAATGCGGCTGAGGATATGAGAGTAAACAATGTTTCTGAAGAAAACACAAGTGTTAATCTTGAAACAAATGAAGAAGTACAAGTTGTGGAAGAAAAAAAATCTATCGATTGTAGTTGTCTTACGAAAGAAGAAATAGTCGACCGATTGAGCGTTGTAGTTGAAGAAGGTGTTACCGAAAAAACAAAAAGTGAGGTAGAATCTTTGAAGCAGGCTTTCTATAAACTTAGAAAAATTGAAATAGAAGAAGAAAAGAAAGAATTTTTGAAAGCAGACAATCAAGAAGAAGACTTTGTGCCGACAGAAGATCTTGCAGAAACTAAACTTAAGGAGCAGTTAACTATATTCAGAGAAAAGAAAGCTACAATTATTGCTGAAGAAGAAAAGATTAAAGAAGATAATCTTAATGCTAAAAAAGAGATTATCGACAACATAAAAGAACTTATCGAAAGTAAAGATGATTTCTACAAGGTATATAATGAGTTTAAGAAACTACAACAACAGTGGAAAGAAATAAAACAAGTTCCTGCCTCTGCTGTAAATGACTTATGGAAAGAATATCAATACTACAGCGAAAAATTCTACGATCTGGTCAAGATTAACAATGAAATGCGCGACTACGACTTCAAGAAAAATCTCGAACTAAAACAAAATCTTTGTGAAGTAGTAGAAAAACTTGATCAAGAAAAAGATGTAGTTTCAGCATTCTATCAGCTACAAAAATTTCACCAAGAATGGAGAGAAATCGGACCTGTTGCTCGTGAAATAAGAGAAGAAATTTGGTCTCGCTTCAAAAAAGCGTCTTCTGTGATAAATAAAAAACATCAAGACCATTTTGAAACTTTGAGAAATTCTGAACAAAAAAATTTAGAAGAGAAAACGGCTATCTGCGAAGAAATAGAAGCTATAGACTTCTCAAAGCTTAATAGTTATAAAGAGTGGGACGAACAAAATAAAAATGTTATTAAGCTTCAAGAAAAGTGGAAAACTATAGGGTTTGCTCCAAAGAAACATAATGTCAAAATATTTGAAAGATTTCGTGCTGCTTGCGATAACTTCTTCCAAAAGAAAGGCGAATTCTATAAGAATATCAAAGACAATATGGAAACTAACTTGACTGAAAAAACAGCTCTTTGCGAAGAAGCTGAAGCTCTTAAAGATAGTCAAGATTGGAAATCTACAACAGAAAAGATGGTAGCTCTTCAAAAGAAATGGAAAACATCAGGTCCTGTTCCAAGAAAATACTCTGATAATCTATGGAAACGTTTCATTGCTGCTTGCGATTATTTCTTTGAACAAAAGAATATACATTTCTCTTCTCAAAAAACAGAAGAAACAGACAATCTAAATAAAAAGAAAGAAATTATAGCAAACATAAAAGCTATAGACGAAAGTATTCCATCTAATGAGGCTGTAAAAACTCTAAGAGCTTATATTTCAGAGTTTAATAGTGTCGGTTTTGTTCCTTTCAAAGATAAAGATAAAATTTATAAAGAGTTTAGAACAGAAGTAGACGCTCAATTCGACAGATTAAAAATAGATGAATCCGAACGACGCTTACAATCATTTAGAACGAATGTTAAAGATATGATTTCGGGCGATAAACCGAAAAATAAATTATTTAACGAACGTGATAAATTGATGAGAACTTATGAGAGAATTAAGAATGATCTTCAATCTTACGAAAACAATATAGGCTTCTTATCTATCTCGTCTAAAGGAGGAGGTGGCTTAGTAAAAGAGCTGGAAAAGAAAATTGAAAGTCTTAAAAGTGAGCTAATCTTAATAGAAAAGAAAATAGACACTATCGATCAAGCTTTAGATGCTCAAGATTGATGAGAATAGGTGTATTATCTTCGGGAGGAGATTGTCCGGGTATTAATGCCACAATAAGAGGAGTAGGCAAAACGGCTTTGTGTCATTATGGTATGGAAGTTATTGGAATCAAAGACGGATTTCAAGGACTAATAAAGAAAGACTATATCCATTTGGAAGAAAAAGCATTGTCGGGTCTGCTCAACTTAGGGGGAACTATATTAGGGACATCTCGCGAAAAGCCTTTTAAGAAACTACTAAAAGAAGACGGAGATAAATCCAAAATCATTATTGACAGCTACCACGAACTTGGCTTAGATTGCTTGGTGTGTATTGGAGGTAATGGAACTCAAAAAACTGCTTACAAAGTTTCTCAATTAGGATTAAATGTTATTAGTATTCCCAAAACAATAGATAATGATGTTTGGGGTACTGATACTACTTTTGGATTCGATTCGGCAGTAGACATTGCCACGGAAGCCATAGATCGACTTCACTCAACAGCAAGCTCTCATAAACGAGTTATGGTTATAGAGCTTATGGGGCATAAAGCTGGTTGGATAGCTTTGCACGCTGGGATAGCTGGAGGTGCCGATGTTATTCTTCTTCCTGAGTTAGGATACGACCCAAACAAGATTATTCAAGCTATTACGGATAGAGCAAAAAAAGGAAAACAGTTCTCTATTGTTGTTGTTGCCGAAGGTCTAAAAATAGAAGGAGAGAAAAAGAATCCAGCACGATATATATCAAAGATGATAGAAGAAGAGACGGGCATAGAATGTCGAGAAATGATTCTGGGCTATGTGCAAAGGGGAGGAAGTCCTTCTGCTTACGACAGAAATCTGGCTACACGTTTTGGAGGCTATGCTGCAGACCTAATTGCAAATAAAGAATACAACCGAATGGTGTGCCTTAAGGCAGACAAAATTGAATCTCTTCCACTGTCGGAAGTGGCAGGTAAATTGAAGTTAGTTACTCCAGATAACGAACTAATTCAACAAGGAAGAAAGATAGGTATTTCCTTTGGCATTTGATAATTCTTTCTTTTATTGTATTTTTGTAGTCTGAAAAATAAAAATCATAAAATATAATGTTTGAAAATTTAAGTGATAGATTAGAACGGTCGTTTAAGCTACTTAAAGGTGAAGGTAAAATTACCGAAATAAATGTAGCTGAAACACTAAAAGATGTTCGCAAGGCATTGTTAGATGCCGACGTAAATTATAAAGTTGCAAAATCGTTTACTGACACTGTAAAAGAAAAAGCATTAGGAGCTAATGTGCTTACAGCCGTTAAACCAAGCGAGTTAATGGTTAAGATAGTTCACGATGAACTTACAGAACTTATGGGTGGCGAAACAGCCGAACTAAACCTAACACGCAAACCTGCAGTTATATTAATGTCGGGATTACAAGGGTCTGGTAAAACTACTTTCTCTGGCAAGCTGGCAAAAATGCTTAAAGAGAAGAAAAGCAAAAAGCCTCTTTTAGTAGCCGACGATATTTACAGACCTGCTGCTATAGACCAATTAAAAGTTCTTGGAGAACAAATAGGAGTAGAAGTTTATTCAGAGCCTGAAAATAAAAACCCTATAGAAATTGCTCTTAATGCTATTAAACACGCAACACAAAAAGGTTGCGATGTAATAATCATAGATACTGCTGGTCGATTAGCTATCGACGAACAGATGATGAACGAAATAGAATCTATTAAGAAAGCAGTTAATCCCGACGAAATATTATTCGTTGTAGATTCTATGACAGGGCAAGATGCAGTTAATACAGCTAAAGAGTTTAACGAAAGATTAGATTTTACAGGAGTTGTACTAACTAAATTAGACGGAGATACTCGCGGTGGAGCTGCTCTTTCTATTCGTACAGTAGTAAACAAACCTATAAAGTTTGTCGGTACTGGAGAAAAGATGGATGCAATAGATCCATTTCACCCTAAACGTATGGCCGACCGTATTCTTGGTATGGGAGACATCGTTTCTTTAGTAGAAAAAGCACAAGAACAATACGATGAAGAAGAAGCTCGCCGTTTACAAAAGAAAATTGCTAAAAATCAGTTCGACTTCAACGACTTTCTTTCGCAAATAAACCAAATCAAGAAGATGGGTAATCTTAAAGATTTGGCAGCTATGATACCAGGTTTAGGTAAAGCTATTAAAGACGTAGACATCGACGATGATGCTTTCAAGAGTATTGAAGCTATTATTTATTCTATGACTCCAGAAGAAAGAGCTAACCCTGGTTTACTTAATGGAAATAGAAGAGCTCGTATTGCAAAAGGGAGTGGAACCAATGTTGCCGATGTAAACAAACTTCTTAAACAATTTGAAGAGACTCGTAAGATGATGAAGCTTATGACAACTTCAAAGAAAGCACCTGGCAAAGGAGGCTTATTCAAACGAAAAAGATAAACAACAATACAATGAAACTAATAGACGGAAAAGCTGTAGCTGCTACAATCAAACTTGAAATAGCAGAAGAAGTAAAACAAATAGTTGCCAATGGAGGTAAAAGACCTCATCTTGCGGCAATATTAGTAGGACACGATGGTGGTAGCGAAACTTACGTAGCAAACAAAGTAAAAACTTGCGAAGAGGTTGGCTTTAAGTCTTCTTTAATAAGATACGAAGATAATGTTACAGAAGAAGAGCTGTTAAATAAGGTGCAAGAGCTTAACAATGATGCCGACGTTGACGGTTTTATTGTTCAACTACCTTTGCCTAAGCATATTTCTGAACAAAAGGTTATTGAAGCTATTGACTTTCGTAAAGATGTTGATGGTTTTCACCCTGTTAATGTAGGGCGTATGTCTATTGGTCTTCCTTGTTTTGTGTCGGCAACTCCTGCGGGAATACTCGAACTTCTTAAGCGTTACGATATCGAAACTTCAGGTAAACACTGCGTTGTGTTGGGAAGAAGCAATATAGTAGGTAAGCCTATGGCAACACTAATGATGCAAAAAGCTTATCCTGGCGATTGCACAGTAACTGTTTGTCATAGTAGAACAAAAGATATAAAGAAATACACTTTAGAGGCTGATATTATTATAGCAGCATTGGGAGTGCCGGGCTTCTTAAAAGAAGATATGGTAAAAGAAGGAGTTGTTGTTGTAGACGTAGGAACAACAAGAGTACCTTCCGACAAAACTAAGTCGGGATTTAAGCTAAGTGGTGATGTTTGTTTTGATGAAGTTGCTCCAAAATGTTCGTATATCACTCCTGTTCCAGGCGGAGTAGGTCCGATGACTATCATTTCTTTAATGAAAAATACGCTTCTTGCAGGAAAAAGATCTATTTATTAATATTTTTCTCAACTAATGCTTGACAAATAAAATAAAAGTAGTACCTTTGCACCGCTGATTAAGCAAATCAGAATATGGTGGTTGTAGCTCAGTTGGTTAGAGCATCAGATTGTGGTTCTGAGGGTCGCGGGTTCGAATCCCGTCTTCCACCCATTAAAAAAGCATTTCTTAGGAGATGCTTTTTTGTTTTTGACTCTTTCCTTCTTTAATTTTTAGTTTATTCAACTATCTTTGTAGCCATATAACTTTAATTGACACACAATAATGAAAACAATAATTGATCTTTTTGAAGAAAGCGTCCACAAATTTACCAATAATACCTTCCTCTGGGAAAAGAAAACAGATATATTTGAACCACTAACTTATATTCAAACAAAGAAACAAGTGCTCCGATTAGCAGGAGGCTTAATAAGTATGGGTATAAAATCTGGCGACAAAGTAGCCCTTTTGTCAGAAGGTCGAAATGATTGGGTTATTGGGGAATTAGGAATCCTTTACACTGGAGCAGTAAACGTGCCTCTATCTATTAAACTCGAAGAAAGTAATGATTTAATATTTCGCATACAGCACTCCGAATCTCGTTTTATAATTACTTCAAAAAATCAATTAAAGAAGATAAGAGCCATAATAAATGATTGCCCTTTAGTAGAAAAAGTAATAATATTCGACAATATTGATGCTTACGATGGCAAAGAGGTTCCTTATGAAAATGTATTAACGCTTGGAGATAAATACCTTGAGACAAATAAAGACGAACTGATTAAATTAAGTCAAGCTATAAAAGGCAATGATATGGCTAACATTAGTTATACATCAGGAACTACCGCAGACCCTAAAGGCATTATGCTTTCACATCGCAACTACACAGCCAATGTAGAACAGGCAATGTCTTTAATAAAGATTAATCCAAGCGATAGTAATCTTATAATAATTCCTCTCGATCATTGCTTCGGACACGTTGCGGGCTTTTACTCCTTTATGGCTTACGGAGCTAATGTTGCCACAGTACAAGTAGGACGAACGCCAATGGAAAGCTTGAAAAATATTCCTCTTAACATTAATGAATTTAAGCCTACAGTATTGATGAGTGTGCCTGCCTTAGCGAAAAACTTCAGAAAAAATATAGAAAACACTATCCGTAAAAAAGGGAAGAACACCGAAAAACTCTTCAATCACGCCCTTAAGGTTGCATATGCTTACAATAAAGAAGGTTATAACAAAGGAGGGCTATTCCAACTTCACAACAAGCTGATGCTAAAGATTTACGACAAGTTGATTTTCTCTAAAGTAAGAGAAGGTTTAGGCGGACGATTAAAATTCTTTATCGGTGGAGGTGCTTTGTTAGATATCGAACTTCAACGCTTTTTCTATGCCATTGGCATTCCAATGTTTCAAGGATACGGATTAAGCGAAGCCACTCCTGTTATTTCGTCTAATAGTATGAAGAAACACAAGCTGGGTTCTTCTGGAGCTTTAGTCAAAAATCTGAAACTTAAGATTTGCGACCAAGATGGGAAAGAACTTAAGAAAGGTCAAAAAGGTGAGATTGTTATAAAGGGAGAAAACGTAATGCTCGGTTATTGGAAAAACCCTACAGCTACAGCAGAAACAATAAAAGACGGATGGCTACACACTGGCGATATGGGGTACTTGGATAAAGATGGTTTTTTATACGTTCTCGGACGCTTCAAAAGTTTACTTATAAGTAGTGATGGCGAAAAATACAGTCCCGAAGGAATAGAAGAAGGCATCGCCGACACTACTAAATACATTGATCAAATGTTGCTTCACAACAATCAAGACCCATATACTGTAGCTTTGATAGTTCCCGATAAAGAACAACTTAAAAAATACATAGAGCGTATTAAGCCCGGCTTAGCGTGGGAAAGCAAAGAAGCTAAAGAATTAGCATTGCTTAAACTACAAGACGTAATAAACAGATATAAAAGTGGCGGAGTTTCGGCAGGCGAATATCCCGAAAGATGGCTTCCCGCTGCCATTGCTGTGTTGCCTGAAGCTTTCACGGAACAAAATCAGCTATTAAATTCTTCCCTTAAGATGGTAAGAGGTAAGATTGAAGAGAAATATGCCGACCGTTTACAATATCTTTATACCCCGGAAGGTAAGAATATCGTTAACGAAAAAAATATCGAATCGATTTAAGATTTTTCTCTACTTACTTATTTTCATAAAACTTCTCTTTTTTCTATTATTTTGATATTATCGACCTTTTGCGTCATTTAAGAGAGGGATCAAGATAGTAAGCAAACTACCCCCGATAGGCAACTATCTGTAATATCTTAACTCTCGGAGAAGAGCGTAAAAATGAGCGAGTGGACAAATGGACGGCTCTATCTCTCTTAAGAAGCACTTCGCAGCTATTAGGAGAACCACCTTATCTTTGTTACTAAAGAGGCGAGCTGCTTCTTACAAGATACCCCTTGTCTCTCTTAGCAGATACCCCTCGCCTTTGTTAGTAGATAGGCGAGCTGTTTCTTTGTAGAGACCCGATGCCGCTCTTCGTAGAACGGTCTCGTCTGTATACTTAAGACACCCCATCGTTCTTAGTAGAGAGACCTCGCCTATCTCAGTAGAGAGAGCAGGGGTCTCTTAGTAGAGAGAAGCCCCTAAGTGAAGCTTTGCATTTTTTGAACTAAGAACTAAGAGTGAAGAACTAAGAGTTGGCGCGAAGCGACAAGCTCGCAGTTAAAAACTAAAAGATAAAAGTTAGGGTTACCCAAAGGGTAAAAATTCCATAGCCGTACGGTGAGCGAAGCGTTGCCTACGGGGGACCGTTGTTGAGCTACAGATGAAAAGTGTGAAGGGTGCAAATCGAAAGGCAAGATATAATAAAACCTGTCTTTCTGCGTTTATTAAAACGTGATGAAGAAATATTTATTAGCAGCAGTTGTATTGGTTTTAGGGTTTACTAATGTTTTTGCTCAAATGCAGAAAATAAAGAACCAACCTTATGGTGATCAGAAGTTATATCACTTCGGTATTACTGTGGGAATGAACTTTCAGGATATAGATATTACCAATTCAGGTATGCAGACTGATGGTGAAACTTGGTTTGCAACTATACCCAATTATTCGCCAGGCTTTAGTGTGGGATTATTGGCTGACTATTATCTAAACCACTTCTTGAATTTAAGAGTTACTCCTACGCTTCATTTTGGCGACAAAAACTTCCAGTTTATAGAGCAAGAGACTGGTAAAATACATAAAGCTTCTATACGCTCTAATTATTTACATATACCGGTCGACTTAAAGGTGCGTTCTTTACGGCTTAATAATTATCGTCCTTATTTTCTTGTGGGTGCTTATGCCGGTTTAGATTTAGGACGACAAACTGATAAAGTTGTTTATCTTAAAGCTATGGATTACGGAATTAATATAGGTATAGGTTGCGACTTTTATATGCCTATTATTAAGGTTGTTCCTGAGTTAAGATTTAGCTTTGGTTTAGGAAATATTATAGAAACTAAACGAACCGACTTAACGGATATGAGTTTGCTTAAGTATTCAAACTCGGTGTCGAGAGGTAAAACAAGAATGATTTCTATTGTCTTTAATTTTGAATAAAGATATTAATGTAGAATAAAACGGCATACGCCGCTAATAAGATACTGTCTAAACGATCTAAGAAACCTCCGTGCCCAGGCATAGTATTTCCTGAATCTTTAACATTAAGAGTTCTCTTGATAAGAGACTCGGTTAAGTCTCCCCACGTTCCGAAAATAGATACAGAAGCTGCAATACCTACCCAATGATAATAAGGTATTCCACTGTCTGTAAAGATATATGAGAAAACAAAAGCTGAAGCTATAGCAAAAGCTAAACCTCCGAAAAATCCTTCCCAAGACTTTTTGGGAGATATTCGTTCGAATAAGCGATGCTTGCCAAATAAAACTCCTATTGTATAAGCTCCTGTGTCGTTTATCCATACAAAAACAAACAATGCCAACAACATCAAAGGCGAGTAAACAGAACCTCCTTCGTTAGAAGGAATGAAAGCTATTAAGTTTAGTACTGATAATGGAAGTGCTATATAAAACTGCCCTAAGAATATATGTGCTAAATGAGAAATAGGGTCTTCCTGCTTCTCGTATAACTCAACTATAAATACCACCATTATATAAAGGAAGTAAGGATAGAATATATAAAAAGGGAATGCTCCAGAAGCGTACAGGTAGGTAGAGAGGAATAATATAAGTCCGCCGAAACTATTATATAGTTTGTTTATTTGTACATTTCCTTTGCTATTTATCAAACCATAAAATTCCCAAAGACACAAAACAGTTATAATTGCAAATAAACACATAAAATAGTATGAGCCGAGCATTATCCCGGCTGACACTAAAGTTACATACACCACACTTGTTAGGGCGCGTAATATAAAGTTATTCTTCATCTTTGAGTTCGGGGTTTTCTTTTATTTCCTCCTCTTTCTCCGGTTCTTCTATTAATTCTACAGCAGCCTTATCGGGATTGTTTATAGTTTGTTGTTCTAAAATTTCTTGCGAACGCGAAAGCCATTTACGTTTGCCAAAAATCTTTTCTACATCATCAGCAAATATAACTTCTTTTTCTAACAATACGGTTGTTAATGCCTTGTGATGTTCGGTGTGTTCGATAAGTATAGCCTTTGCTCTATCGTATTGTTCGTTGATGATGCGTTTTACTTCCTCATCTATCAATAGAGCTGTTTCGTCGCTGTATGGTTTGGAGAAACCCCAGTCCTGACCCGAAGCATCGTAGTAGTTTAAGTTGGGTAAACGTTCACTCATACCATAATAAACTACCATTGCGTAAGCTTGCTTGGTAACTCTTTCTAAGTCGTTAGCAGCTCCAGTTGATATTCTGCCTAAGAATAACTCTTCGGCAGCTCGTCCGCCTAAAGTGGCACACATTTCGTCTTGAAGTTGCTCGTAAGTAGTTATTTGTCTTTCTTCGGGCATATACCAAGCAGCACCTAAAGCTTTACCTCTTGGTACAATAGTTACTTTCACTAAAGGATTTGCATACTCAAGCATCCAGCTCAAAGTAGCGTGACCAGCTTCGTGTAGTGCAATAGTTCGGCGTTCCTCTATCGTTGTTACTTTAGATTTCTTTTCTAAACCTCCAACTATGCGGTCTACAGCGTTCATAAAGTCTTCTTTTTGAACAGTTTCTTTACCTGTTCGAGCTGCTATTAATGCAGCTTCATTACAAACGTTAGCAATATCAGCACCAGAAAACCCAGGAGTCTGGCGAGCTAAGAATTCTGTATCTACCGATTCGTCTATCTTTATATTTCTTAAATGAACGATAAAGATTTCTTTTCTGTCATTAAGTTCGGGTAAGTCTACATTTATTTGTCTGTCGAAACGTCCAGCTCTTAACAAAGCTTTATCTAATATGTCGGCACGGTTAGTAGCTGCAAGTATAATAACACCACTATTCGACCCAAAGCCGTCCATCTCGGTAAGTAATTGATTAAGCGTATTCTCTCTCTCGTCGTTAGAGCCCATATTAGGATTTTTACCACGAGCTCGACCTACAGCATCAATTTCATCTATAAATACTATACAAGGTGCTTTTTCTTTAGCTTGACGGAATAAGTCTCTAACGCGAGAAGCTCCTACGCCTACAAACATTTCAACAAAATCGGAACCCGACATTGAGAAGAAAGGTACTTCTGCTTCGCCTGCAACAGCTTTGGCAAGAAGAGTTTTCCCTGTTCCCGGAGGTCCTACAAGCAATGCACCTTTAGGTATTTTAGCTCCTAAGTCGGTATATTTATCTGGCTTTTTAAGAAAATCAACAATTTCCTCAACCTCTTGTTTCGCTTCAGATAACCCTGCTACATCTTTGAATGTAACTTTCTTAGCATCAGGAGATGTTTTGTCGTATATCTGAGCTTTAGTTTTACCAACACTAAATACTCCACCTCCAGCACCTTTTGACATTCGCTTCATAATAAATACCCAAAGAAATACCAATAAGAATATAGGTAATAAGTTTAGGAGTATTGCCCATAGTAAATCTTTGCCGTCTTCGTATTTCACTTTTGCGTCTATGCCATATTGTTCCACAGCTTTGTCGTAAAAATCAGAAAAGCGATCGGGAGAGGGGATAACTACAGATACTGAGGGTTCTTGTGCCTTTAGCATAGGGTAGGGTGACTCAACAGAGTCGGCACCCATTATTTCTTTCTTAAATTCGGGCTTAATCTTTGCAGTAACAGTGTAATTGTCGAGATTAACATTGAGTTCTGTAAAGGAATTTTTCTTTAATAACTGTTGAAATTCAGTCCAATCTATTTCTTTATTGGTAGATGTGTCTCTGTTAGTAAAGAAAATCACTCCCAGCATAATAAATATGATTAGGTATACCCAATTCATACCGAACTTCATAGAGTTCTTATTTTGGTTTTTGGGAGTATTGTCTTTTTTGTTATTGTTGTTTTTTTGTTCGCTCATAAAACATCAGGAATTTCTTTAATATCTGCGTCTGCCCATAAGTTTTCTAAGTTATAAAACTCTCTTACTTCTGGTGTAAAAATATGTATCATTACTGTACCGTAATCCATAGCTATCCATTGAGCCTCTTTCATACCTACGGCACCTAAAGGCTTTTCTTGTATTTTTTCATAAACCTTATCCCATACAGAATCCGATAAAGCAGAAACCTGTGTAGGTGTATTTCCTTGTGCTATTATAAAGTATTTGCATATAGCGCTTTCTATTTTGGTAAGGTCTATAACTGTTATTTTTTTTCCTTTTTTATCTTGTAGTGCGTCGATAATCGTATCTACTAAAATCTGTGTTTCGTCCATTTATATATTTTATTATTAAACTGTTGTTTTTGCTTAAGTTGCAAAGATACAGCGATTTTTATTCATAACCATATCTTTATTATAAAAACAAAGTTAAAAGAATAAAGTTGGCTTATAAATTAAAAAGGCGATCCTTTGTGAGGACCGCCTTTTTAAAGCTTATTGATAGTTATTCTAATCAATATCTGTTGCGATTAAAACCGCCACCGCCGTTGCTAAAACTGCGTCTTGGTCTTTCTTCTCTTGGACGAGCTTCTGATACGGAGATTGTTCTGCCGTCGAATTCGGCTCCGTTTAATTCTTGAATAGCTTTGTTAGCTGCTTCATTGTCTTCCATTTCAACAAAACCATAACCTTTAGATCTTCCTGTTTGACGATCAGTGATAACTTTTGCTGAAGTTAAATCTCCGTACTCTTCGAAAAGAGTCGCTAAATCGGCGTCGTTTACTTTGAAACTTAAGCCTGCAATAAAAATGTTCATTAAAAAATAAATTTGTAAATAAAAATGATAAAATCAGTTGAGATTATTATTGCAGATATTAAGTATTAAAACGAATATACACTCGGTGAAAGAAATAAAACTGTTATAAAAAACTCAAAAGTTTCGACAAAGGTAGATTAAATAATTGAATAAACAACTTTTTCTTAAAAAAAGAAGGTTAAAAGCAAATTTATTGTGCTTTTAACCTTCTATGTAATTAGAAATGGGTGTCTTATCCCCTTTTTACATTAAGAATCCTAATAGTATACCTGCCGCTACAGCCGAACCAATAACACCTGCTACGTTTGGTCCCATAGCGTGCATTAATAAATAGTTGGTTGGGTCGTATTCTAATCCTACGTGTTGTGATATACGAGCAGAGTCGGGCACTGCTGATACTCCTGAGTTACCAATTAAAGGATTGATTTTATTGCCATCTTTCAAGAATAGGTTGAAGAACTTAACGAAAAGAACCCCAGCAGCAGTTGCTATAATGAAAGCAAATGCTCCTAATCCGAAAATTTTAAGCGAATCCCAGTTCAAAAATTGTGTAGCTTGAGTAGAAGCTCCAACGGTAACACCTAATAATATAGTGATAACATCAATTAGCGGACCGCGAGCGGTTTCTGCTAAACGACGAGTAACGCCAGATTCTTTTAATAAGTTACCGAAAAACAACATTCCTAATAGAGGTAAGCCTGAAGGCACTAAGAAACAAGTTAATAACAGACCAATGATAGGAAATAATATCTTCTCTGTTTGAGAAACCGCACGTGGAGGTTTCATTCTTATAACTCTTTCTTTGCTTGTTGTGAAGAGTCTCATTATAGGAGGCTGAATAACTGGAACTAATGCCATATACGAATATGCCGAGATGGCTATGGCTCCCATTAAGTTTGGAGCAAGTTTTGATGATAAGAATATTGCGGTTGGTCCGTCTGCACCACCGATAATAGCTATCGCTCCTGCTTGATTAGGTTCAAAACCTAAAGCTAAAGCAACGGCATAAGCACCAAAAATACCAAATTGAGCTGCCGCTCCAATAAGCATTAACTTAGGATTGGAAATCAAAGCCGAAAAGTCGGTCATAGCTCCGATGCCTAAGAATATTAAAGGAGGATACCAGCCTTGCAATACCCCTTGGTAAAGAATATTAAGTACAGAGCCTTCTTCGTATATACCAACCTGAAGACCTGCATCTTTGAAAGGAATATTACCAATCAATATACCAAATCCAATTGGGATTAAGAGCATAGGTTCAAATTCAAACTTAATAGCTAAGAAAATGAAGAATAAACCTACGAGTATCATTACAAGGTGACCCATTTCGACATTGGCAAAGCCAGTGTATGTCCAAAAGGTCGCCAGATTATCTAATAAAAATGAAAAGAAATCCATAGTCTTATTCTATTATAATAAGATCTGCTCCTTCAAGCACAGAATCTCCTTTGTTAACTTTTATTTCCTTGATAACACCATCTTTGTCGGCATTGATGGCATTTTCCATTTTCATTGCTTCAAGAACAAGTACTTTTTGCCCTTTCTTTACTGAGTCGCCAACTTTGCAGTTGATGTCTAAGATAACGCCTGGTAGTGGAGAGCGTAAAGCTCCGGCTACACCCCCTGATTGTTGCGGACGAGCAACGGGAGCAACAGTTGTTTGTGCAGGGCGTTTAATAGTTACAACTTGTTTTTTAGTAGGCTTGTTCATCTCTACATTATAAGGTGTACCATTTACTTCTACTTTTGCGATGGTATCCTCAATACTGTTTATAACTACCTTATAAACATTTCCATTAATTGTATATTTAAAACTTTTCATCTTTTACTTTTTTTGAGGTGTTTCTCTTAATGTATAAATCTTGGAACTCCAAGGAGAATAATTGCGTGTAGCACTCTTAATTGTAAGAATGGTGTTCTCTTCGTCGTGTAATTCAGTGGCTTCATAAACTGCCATTGCAATAGCAGCATATATTGCCCCTGATTGTTGAGTAATGTCTTTAGCTTCTTCTTCCGATAATCCAGAAGCTTTCATAGCTCTTCTATTACTTAAACGAACGGCGGTATTGCCCGTAAGCTTGAATGCTAAATATAAAACTATTAGCCCTAAGAACACAACTAACATAGCTGTTACTGTCATTCCGACTCCATGGGGGTCGTTCACCTGAAAGTTTTCTATTTTTTCATTAGAATCTAATATTTTATTATTAGTACTTGGAGTTACTTTATCTAAATATCCCCACGCTATTTGTTCTCCTTTGTAAAGAGAGTTTGTTTCGATTTCTTTATCGATGCGAGCTTGATCCCAACCATCAATAAATAAACCATAGCTTATATCCGCCTTTTGAGGGTGGGGGATAGTGATAGAGTCAATAAGAGTTCTTCCGTCAGAATCAAATAAAGCTATAAAGTTAGGCTTGTTTGCATCTAAAGTAAAGCTTAAATGAAAGTTTCCGTGCCATGGATTAGCGTCGGCCCAGAATAATACATGCTGACGGGGTTTAATTTTAGTCAATACATCTCCTTTTGGAATAGCATACATACGAGGGTTGTTCATATCAGTAGTAAGAAAACAGCCCGCAATATCTACTGTTCCTGCAGAGGAGTTAAATATCTCAATCCATGGATAGTTTTGTCCGTACTCATCAACGAAATTATTTTCATTAATTACCAAAACCTCATTAATTCTTAACGAGGTGGTACGCTGAGCCTGTGCGGCAAATACCGTACAGAATAACAATAACAATCCGAATCCTATTTTTTGTTTCATCTTTTTCAAATTATAAAGATTACAATGGAAGGTTATCGTGCTTTTTAGCAGGATTAACTAATTTTTTAGTCGCTAATTGCTGTAAAGCGCGTATAATACGGAAACGAGTATTTCTTGGTTCGATAACATCATCTATGTATCCGTATTTAGCAGCGTTGTAAGGATTAGAGAAAGCTTTAGTATACTCAGCTTCTTTCTCTGCAAATACTTTTGCGGGATCTTCAGATGCTTTTGCTTCTTTTGCGTACAATACTTCAACAGCGCCTTTTCCTCCCATAACTGCAATTTCAGCAGTAGGCCAAGCGTAGTTCATATCACCACGAAGTTGTTTACAGCTCATAACGATATGAGCACCTCCATAAGATTTGCGAAGAGTAATAGTCACTTTAGGTACAGTGGCTTCACCATAAGCATAAAGCAATTTAGCTCCGTGAACTATCACGCCGCCATATTCTTGTCCTGTGCCTGGTAAAAATCCAGGAACGTCTACTAATGTAACTAAAGGAATATTAAATGCGTCGCAGAAACGAACAAAACGAGCCGCTTTACGAGAAGCATTAATATCTAATACACCTGCTAAGTGTTTTGGTTGATTTGCAACAATACCTACAGAGTGTCCATTAAAACGAGCAAATCCAACTATTATGTTTTGAGCATAAGTAGCGTGTACTTCTAAAAACTCTCCATCGTCGACGATAGCTCCTATAACTTCGTACATATCATAAGCTTTGTTAGCGCTATCAGGAATTATTTCATTTAAAGAATCTTCTAAACGATCAATAGGGTCTTGTGTTATGCAAGTAGGGGGTTCTTCTAAGTTGTTTTGAGGCAAGTAGCTTAAAAGTTTACGAACAAGAGAGAGACTTTCATCGCCTGTTTCGCAAGCAAAATGAGCAACACCCGAACGAGAAGCGTGAACTTCAGCACCTCCTAATTGTTCTTGAGTTACGTCTTCGCCAGTTACTGTTTTAACTACGGCAGGACCTGTAAGGAACATATAACTCATTCCTTTAGCCATAATTGTGAAATCGGTTAGCGCAGGAGAGTAAACAGCACCTCCAGCACAAGGACCCAAAATTGCTGAAATTTGAGGAATAACTCCCGAAGCCATAATGTTGCGTTGGAATATTTCAGCATAACCAGCAAGAGCGTTAACTCCTTCTTGTATTCTTGCGCCTCCAGAGTCGTTTAATCCAATAACAGGAGCTCCCATCATCATTGCTAAATCCATTACTTTACAAATCTTTTGAGCCATAGTTTCCGACAATGATCCTCCGATTACAGTAAAGTCTTGAGCAAAGATATAAACTAAACGACCGTCTATTGTTCCATATCCAGTAACAACTCCATCACCTAAGAATTTCTTTTTCTCCATACCGAAGTTGGTACAACGATGCTCAACAAACATGTCCAATTCCTCGAAACTTCCTTCGTCTAAAAGCATAGCAATACGCTCTCTGGCTGTATGCTTTCCTTGCGAATGTTGTTTGTCGATGGCTTTTTCTCCACCACCCAAACGAGCCTTTGCTCTTAATTCGATAAGTTCTCTTACCTTATCTAACTGACTACTCATAATATATTTGTTTTAATGAATAATTAATTTCCTTTGCTATCGCATATTTCAGTCAACACACTGCCTGTTGATTTAGGGTGCATAAACGCAATGTTCAAGCCTTCGGCTCCTTTGCGAGGAGCTTGATCTATTAGTTTAACTCCTTTAGATTCTGCTTCTTTCAACGCCTCAGCCACGTCAGCTACCGAGTAAGCGATGTGATGAATACCTTCGCCTCGTTTTTCGATGAATTTAGCGATAGTAGACTCTTCAGAAGTTGGTTCAAGTAGCTCTATCTTAGTTTGTCCAACCTTAAAGAAAGCTGTTTTTACTTTTTGGTCTGCTACTTCTTCTATGTTATAGCATTTCAAACCTAATATTTGCTCGTAGTATGGAAGACTTTCTTCTATACTTTTTACGGCAATCCCAATGTGTTCGATATGTGAAATATCCATGGTTGAATTATTTAATTAATTAGTTATAGTAAAAATTGAAGGGCAAAGTTACTTACTTATCTTTAATTAATAAACTTTTGTCTTGATTATTTTTGCTTTTTTAAGCATCTGTCTTAATGCTTTATCTTGAATGTTTTCGTAAGCCAGCATTTTTTATTTATATTTGCAGGCTATTTATAAATTAGATAAGATATGAATAATAACAATAACAATAACAATATGAATAACTCTATGCCAAATAACGAGGAAGACGAAATATCTTTTAGTGAAATATTTTTTCATTACTTGAAGTATTGGAGGTGGATAGCTCTTTCTATTGTAGTTTGTATGTGTCTGGCATTTGTTTACGTTCGTTACTCAACAAGGCTATACACAGTGTACTCAAAAGTGTTAGTAAAAGACGATCAGTACGGACGTTCGGGTTATGATATGAATGCTTTTAGCGATTTAGGATTGTCTCTATCTTCAAGTGCTTTAGATAATGAAATAGAAGTGATTAATTCTGAAAGTATGATTAATCTGGTTAAAGATAGCTTAAATCTTAATGTCGAGTATTACGAATTAGGGCGCTTTAAGACTTCTGAAATATATAAAAACACTCCTTATATTGTTACCGTCTCAAACCAAACAAGTTGGGGTTCGTTTATTCTTGATAAAGCCGAAGATGATAAGTTTACGATAAAATCAGAATCTCCAGAAGACTTTGAAAAAACCTTCTCCCTAAATGATGAGGTTAACTCTCCTTGGGGAATACTAAGATTGAAGAAAAACCCTTATGGTAATTTTGAGTTGCCAATTAAAGTAGTAATTCGTCACCCAAGAAGTGCACCTTACATATCTATTACTCCTGTAAATAAAATGGCAAGTGTAGTATATGTAACTACAAATACGGCAACGCCATCTAAGGGAGTTGATATTGTGAATACATTAATGCATTTCTACAACAAACAAACAATAGATAATAAAAATCAGGTAGCAAAACAAACGATTAGCTTTATAGATGCTCGTTTAGAAGATTTGGAGAAGGAACTTTTTAAAGCAGAAAAGAAAGCCGAAAATTATAAGCAAGATAAAGCGATGACTGATATAGAAGCCGAGGCAAGGTTATTTCTGTCAACATCAAGCGAATATTCCAAAATGATATCAGAAACAGAAACGCAAATAGAAGTACTTAGCTCGGTAAAAAATTATCTTCGTTTGCCTGAAAATGCGAAAAGTATAGCTCCTGCAAATGTTGGAATAACCGACCCTACAATATTATCTTTGATGAAGAAATATAATGACGAGATAATATCAAGAAATGCGTTAACTCTGGGTATGACAGCAAACAATCCTGTATTGCAAGAGTATGACGACCGCATAGCTTTGTTAAAAGACGAATTGATAAAGGGAATTGATATTACAGAAGCAAGTATGCGTACTATATTGGCAGCACAACAGCGACAAGAAAATTTGGCTATAGCTAAAGTGAGAAATTTATCGACTCAAGAAAGAGAATGGGGAGATATATTGCGCCAAAAAGAATTAAAAGAAACCTTATTTGTATATCTTCTGCAAAAAAGAGAAGAAACAAGTCTCTCCTTAAATCTTGCCACATCTAATGCTATAGTTATTGATAGAGCAAACTTCAATCCTAATCCTGTAGCACCGAAAACAAGAATAATATACCTTGCTGCATTTTTAATAGGTTTTATCATTCCTATTGTGCTTGTGTATATTAAGGATTTGTTTGACAATAAACTGCATGACGGAGACGAGTTGGAAAAAGCTATAGGTGCTCCACTGTTAGGAACAATACCATTAACTCAGGCAGACGATAAATTTCCGGTATTAAAAGCTCGGTCTAAAATTGCAGAACGATTTAGAATAGTAATATCGAGCCTTTCTTTTGTGTTGAAGAAAAAAGAAGGGTCGAAGTTTATTATGATTACCTCATCGTATGGAGGAGAAGGGAAGAGCTTTTTCTCTAAAAATTTAGCTATGAGTTTAACTGCTACAGGAGAAAGAGTTTTGCTTATAGATATGGATATGCGTAAGTCAACAATGAACGAAACTTTGGGTCTGAATCCTGATATGGGTTTAGCAATGTTTCTTTCCGATTCAAATATAAATATTAAAGATATTATAGTTAAAGGAGAACATCACGAAAACTTAGATATTATACCAATTAAAGTATTTCCACCTAATCCTGCCGAGCTATTATTATCTTCTCGTTTGAGCGACTTTTTCGAGAATGTTCGCAGTTTAGGATACGACTATGTGATCATAGATACTCCTCCTGTAGGTTTGGTCGCCGACGCATTTTGGATTAACGAACATATTGATGCTTCAATATATGTTACTCGCTCAGATTATACCTATAAGTCTTCTTTGAAAGAAATAAAGAAGTTGTACAGAGAAAATAAACTGAAGAATATGTCTTTAATAATTAATGCAGTTAAAGATGAAACAGCGAACTATTCGGGAAGAAGACATAATTACTATCACGAAGATTAATAAAAGATAATAATATGAAGAAGTTATTTTATTTATTGTTAGTAGCTTTAGCGTTTGTCGCTTGCGACGACGATAACTCTGGGGGAGGTAATTACTATCAACCATTTGACTTAAAAGGTAGAACTTACTACAAAACAACAACGACTACCGAAGGTGAAGAAATGTTTAGCGTTCTTGAATTTAAGTCAATGTCGTCAGTTGTTTACTCGCAAAGAAAAGAAACCATAGATGGCGAAATCGTTAATGGCCCAAACAATTATTCTTGCAAGTTTGATTATCCTGCATTAAATATATACGAAGGAAAGAAAGTGATTGCTACTGCTCACTTTGAAAATGAAGATGCAACTATAGGAGACTCTTTGTATGTACAATCATTAGGAGGTTTATTTCTAAGAAGATAAGACGCCTCATTTGCGTATAGAAAACTCACAACCACAATAGGTTTGATTGTAAAATTTGAATTCATTAAGGAGGATTTGGCGACGTTCGCTCAATCCTCCTTTTTTCCAGTTCTTATCCCAAAACTCCACATTGGCGAAGTGTTGAGTAGCCATATTTCCAGCAGTAGATATTTGTTCTAAACTTTTCCATCGAGACGAGGCTAAGGTAGTAGTGATACGAGTAATGCCTCTAAGAGATGCTAATTTAGCTGTCGCTAATAAACGTATCTTAAAACACTCTAAGCAACGACTCCCTCTTTCGGGTTCGGCTTCTAATCCTTGTATCTGCTCCAACCAGTAATTATGATTGTAATCGCCATCTATAAATTCTATATCTAACGATATGGCATAACGCTTAAGCTCATTCTTTCTTCGTTCGTATTCTTCTAAAGGAAATATATTGGGATTGTAAAAGAATAAAATAGGTTTTACATTGTTGTTGAGCAACCATTCTATAATAGCGGCAGAGCAAGGAGCGCAACACGTATGAAGTAGTATTGTATCGTTCATTTTTTTTGAACCTTAACAGGAAAGATTGTTTCTATTATGCTGCAAATATACTGCATTTTGGAAATAAAACAAAAGAATAAAGAACTAAGAGTTGGTGCGAAGCGGCTCTGCCTTGCCTCACACCTTAGATAATGTTGATTTATTATACGGGGTTATCCTTGTTATAATAACTCCCTTGTCGTTGTTATAAGAGCAGCGAGTTGCTTCTTAGTAGATACCCCTCTCCGCTCTTATTAGATACCCCTTGTCGTTGTTACTAGATAGGCGAGGTATTTCTTAGTAGAGACCCGATGCAGCTCTTAGTAGAACCGCCTAATCTCTCTTAGTAGAACCACCCCGTCGTTCTTAGTAGAGAGACCTCGCCTATC
>JARXWK010000015.1 GCA_029916745.1 Dysgonomonadaceae bacterium PH5-43
CCCGTCGTTCTTAGTAGAGAGACCTCGCCTATCTACTAAGAGAGAGAAGGGGTCTCTACTAAGAGAGACGACCCTAAGTGAAGCTTTGCATTTTTTGTGCTAAAAGTCAATATAATTCACTAATTTTGTACCGTAAAATAAGTATAGGCTATAAGTCATTTTATTATCAAAACAAACATTATATTATTTATGGATTCTAATTTAAATATGTATATTACTCTTGGAGTGCTTGCTTTTTCGGCAGCTTTTTTTGTGTGGGGTAAAATAAGGTCAGATATTGTGGCGTTATGTGCATTGCTCGCGCTTATGCTCACAAGTGTATTAACTGTAGAAGAGGCTCTATCGGGTTTTTCAAACAGTATAGTTATAATGATGGCGGCTTTGTTTATAGTAGGAGGAGGTATTTTTCAGACGGGTTTGGCTAAAATGATAAGCACAAAGATACTTGCTTTGGCAGGAAAAAGCGAAAAGAAATTATTCCTTCTTGTAATGTTGGTAACAGCTCTTATTGGTTCGTTTGTTAGTAATACTGGAACCGTAGCTCTAATGCTTCCTATAGTTATAAGTTTGGCAGCGGCAGCTAAAACAGATTCTAAAAGATTGCTTATGCCTCTTGCTTTTGCAAGTAGTATGGGTGGTATGATGACTCTTATTGGTACGCCTCCTAACTTAATTATTTCAGGAACATTAGAAGATGCTGGTTACGGAGCATTGTCTTTCTTTTCATTTTTGCCAGTAGGTATAATAACTTTAACTGTAGGAGTAATTATATTATGGCCTATGAGTAAAATGCTGATTTCTAAAGATAAAGATTCGGACGACAACGACTCTAAAGAGGAGAAGCTTAGCGAACTTTCGCAAAAATATCAGATAGCTCAAAACTTATATCGATTGAGAGTTAATGCAAGTTCTCCATTAAACAATAAACAACTAAAGGATTTAGATATCACGGCTCGTTATAATGTTACTATCGCAGAAATAAAAAGAGATGAACAAAAGAGGTTTCATAAGTCGGTGAATGTAAATATGGCAGGTGCCGATAGTACTATTCGCGAAAACGATCTTTTATATGTGTTGGGTAAGTTTGATAATGTAGAACATTTTGCTGCCGAAAATAATATCGCTATGATTGATTCTCACCTTGAAGAGTCGAAAGCTATGTCGGTGGGTGAAACTGGCGGAATGGATTTTAATTCTATAGGTATTGCCGAATTAGTGTTGTTGTCGACTTCTAAAATAGTAAACAAACAAGTAAAAGATTCGGGCTTCCGCAATCTCTACAATGTAAATATATTAGGAATAAGGCGTAACGACGAATATATTCTTCAAAATTTGAAAGACGAACGAATGAAGGCTGGCGACGTGTTACTTATTCAAGGTGCTTGGAATGATATTCATAAGCTCGATCAAGAAGAAGGTGATGAGTGGGTGGTTGTAGGTGAGCCTATGAAAGAATTAGAGAAAGTGCCAATCACAATAAAGGCTCCTATTGCTGGAGCTATAATGGTGGCGATGGTTGTTGTTATGGCTACAGGTTGGTTGCCTCCTGTTACGGCAGTGCTTATTGCTGCGGTGTTGATGATATTAACTGGTTGTTTGCGAAATGTTGAGGCGGCGTATAAAACAATTAACTGGGAAAGTATAGTTCTCTTTGCTGGTATGATACCCCTGTCTATTGCAATGGACAAAACAGGAGCTTCAACACTTATATCGGGCGGTATAGTTTCTGGGCTTGGGCAGTTCGGACCTATAGCGGTATTGGCTGGTATTTATTTGGCAACCTCATTCTTAACTTTGTTTTTGAGCAATACGGCAACCGCAGTTCTTTTTGCTCCTATAGCTTTACAATCAGCAATATCGTTAGATGTAAACCCTATGGCATTCTTGTTTGCTGTGGCAGTAGCAGCAAGTATGTGTTTTGCAAGTCCATTCTCTACGCCTCCAAATGCTTTGGTTATGTCGGCAGGAAGATACAAGTTTATGGATTATGTAAAAGTTGGAGTTCCTTTACAGTTGATATATGCAATAATAATGGTAATAGCTCTACCTTTATTATTCCCCTTTTAAAGAAGCTTGTTTGTGTATATCGTCGCTGAGTGTTTTATATACTGTAGCTTTTGCGCTATCGTATTTAAGCAGCTCAAGGTGTTTGTTAATAACATTGGTGTCGTAGCGCACGGCAGGTCCCGTTTGGGCATCTCTTGGGTGCATCTCCTTAATCTTTGAAGCCGTTTCTTTAATCAGGGGAAGCAGATAATCTTTAGAAAGGTTTTCTCTCTCAAGAATATCGGCGGCATTTACATACATATCGTTAACGAAGTTACAAGCAAAAACGGCAGCTAAATGTAGTTGTTTCCTTTTTTCAGACGATAGCTTAAGAGCATTGTCGGATATGTGCGAAGCTAACTCAAGTAATAGACTTTCGTCGTTTGTATTGTTTGCTTCCACAAATATTGGGATATTCTGAAAGCTTATAACTCTATTCTTACTAAAAGTTTGTAGGGGATACAACACGCCATACCTATTATATTTATTAACATTGAAAACATCTAAAGGCAAACTTCCTGCCGTATGCACCAACAAGCCTTGCAAAGAAGGTAGTTGTTGCAATAATTGAGGAAGAGCAGAATCTTTTACCGAAAAGATATAAATATCGGCATCTTTGTTGATGTAATTAATATCATTAGTAAACGCAACGTTTAGTGTTAAGCCTAATTCTTTAGCCGATTGTAAGGTTCGACTATATACTTGTTGTATTAAAAAGCCTCTTTCTTTAAGTGCTTTGCCCAAGTGAGTTGCAACATTGCCAGCACCTATAAGTGTAATTTTACAGTTCTTCGCCATCATAACGGAAACTTCCTATATGTAGTTTTTCCCATTTAAGTTTTTCTAAGTTTTGAGGCTTAGATTCTTTAGCCTTGTGTCCTATCGAAATTATACAATTAATAACTAACTGAAACGGAATGTTTAACAATTCGCGCACATATTCTTCCGAATCTATACCGTCTTCTGTTTCGCGTCCGCTAATTTGTACCCAGCAACTACCTAATCCTAAGTCTTCTGCTTGTAATTGCATATAAGTTGCAGCAATGGCTGCATCTTCAATGTAAGGCATACTAAGTAGAGGGTCGCTTAATACCACAATGGCAAGGGCGCAGTTCTCAATAAAAGCCGCTCCCGTAGATTTACATAACGATAAAGCCTTTAATGTTTCTTTGTCATCAACCAAAACAAACTGGCAAGGTTTACTATTTTTAGAAGAAGGAGCCATTAAGGCTGCTTGCATAATTGTTTCGACTTGCGAAGGAGTTAATTGTTCTTCGGTGTATTGTCTTGTGCTTCTTCTGTTCTTAATTAAATCTTCAAAATTAGTCATACTGTTTTATTTATTAAAAAAGCTGATAATTTGCCAACCGTAAAGGGAAGCAAATTATCAGCCGTTTATAAAGTTCCCCTATCTCTTAGGGGCAAAGATACATAATTAGATAGAAAGTTTGTAAACTTCTGTTCCTATTTTTACAATGTAAACACCTTTTTCAAGAGGCATAACATCTGTTCCGTTAACTGCTTTTTTGCTAATAAGCAATCCTGAAGTAGTATAAACTTCAACAATGTATTCCTTATCTGTTGTAATAACAAGAGTGTTACCGTCAGAGTTTATCGAAATACCTTGAGCATCTATGTTATCTAACGAGTCGATTAACTTAGCTTCTATACTTATTGTTGTATCGGCAGTAACATTACTAATAGTAACAGTGTAAATACCCTCAGCTTCAGTTGGAATAATTTCAGTTCCGTCAACAGTAACTTTTGAAACATAGTTAGCTGCAACTGTATATTTCAATTCAAATGTTTCGTTCTCTTCAACTTCGTAAGGACTTGAGCCTTCTGTTGGAGATACAATAGTAATTTCTTGGTCGGCAGTTACAGTTACATTGTAAGTAGTAGGAGCAACCTCAGTAGAATATTCTATTGATGGAATTAAATTAAAATCTTCAATAGAAACAGCTCCTTCTATTGAATAGAAATCAAGGTACTTATCGGTTACAGATGTCGAATTGGCAACTATAGCCAAGCGAATAGTTCCTGTTTTGCCTATTACATATTTAGTAACGTCAAACTCAACAATGCTACCGTTAGGATTGTTAGTTCCGTCTATTGTCATTGTTGCACCTTCTATTACGTCTCCAAGTCCTTCTGTATTTAATTCTCCATTGCCTGTCCAAGTCATATCTTCAATAGCAGTATCATTTAAAGTTTCTACCGAACGTATTTCTATGGTCATAGCACCTTTATTTATATCTTGCCAAGCACTGATAGCTAATTTAAGTACTGCTTTGTTGTATTCGTCAGCGTCTATTGCGTCAAATTCAACATAACCTCTTCTTACATAGTTAGGAGTATTGTAAGTAGAGTATTGTATTCTCATAAACTTTTCGTCAGGATATCCAACAGTTGCTGTTCCTCCATTAAGATAAGTATCTGCACTTGCAGGAATAATGTTTTCTTTGAAAGCATCAACTTGAATAGTAGCCGTTTCAGTAACCGTAATCTTTAATGAATAAACGCCTTCTTCTTCAGTAACTGGTGTTATTTTGCCATTAACAACGGCAGTAGGAGCGTGGTAACCACTAACTGTAGTAAACGACAAAGAATATTCGCTTCCATAGTCTACCTCAGTATCAGGAGTTCCTACTATTGTGATATTATCACTTATAGTTAGATCAACAGGAACTTTTTTAACAGAAGATGTAATAGTGATAACAACATCATCAGACGCAATGTCGGTAACTGGAGCCTCATACATTGTTGGAACTGGGTTAGTTATTGTGCCTAAAGTAGCATTCTTTACGTCTATTACAGGGTTTTCGTAACCGGCTTTTACCATAAACGTTAATTTAGTGCTTGATGGGGAATTGTATTGGTTGTTGTCATCTAATGGGAAAGACATAAAATGAATACCAGCGTCGCAGTTTACAGTAATTTTATATCTTTTACTTTCGGCCGAAATAACAACCTCTGCATCTTCACTTGCATTAAGAGTGATAGTGTAAACACCTTCGTTTAACTCTCCAGAGTTTGCAACTTCTCCATTAATTTTCACAACAGGAATAGAACCTTCCGTTACAGAATAACTAATAGTAAATGTTTCGCCATAATATAAATTTGCAGAAGTAGGAGTAGTTAGAGTAACGCCTGTGTTTGCAACAACATCAATGTCGAAAGCAGTTCTTTCAAACTCCCAAGTGTATTGGTTGTCGAACGTATCATAAGTTTTTTTCCAAAGAGGTAAAGTAGCATTAACTCCATTTGAGATAATAAAATTTGTTGCGTTATCGGAATATCTTTGAGCTTTTAGGACTGCTTGATATGGTTTTTCTGCATTGTTAGTAGAATATACGTGTTTCAAAACCCAAGCTTTTCCAGTGCTTCCTGTTGTTAATATATTATCAGCACCAAGTTCGAAAAACTCGCCTGTAGCTTTAGATACAATCTTCACCATATAAGATTTATAGTCGCCTCCAGTATTGTAGCCTGCGCTTACAAAACCAAATAGTTGATTGTCGGAATCAGCTTTAGCAGCCAAAGAGAAGTTGTTGTCTGTGTCAACACTAAGATATAGATCGTCAGTGTCGATTGTTTTGTCTAAAGACTTGATACGGAACCACTCGTTTGGAGTAGTTGCATCTTGGTTGGCAATGTTAGGATAGAACTTGTCAAAGATAGCTTCTTCTGTAAAGTGCCAAGCTCTTGGACTTCCAGTTGTACCATTGTCTTTAATTGCACCAGGGAAGCTTGCATTGTTTGTTTCTATTTCAAAACTTGACCCTTGGTTAAGTGAAGCAAGGTAGTTTCCTCCCTTTCTTTTTAGAGCAATCCAAGTACTTGCAACGCCAGAGGTAGCGTGAACTGGAGTTTGTATGATTTCAAACTTGTAAGAGTCGCCATTGTCGTCTGTAGGCGCAGCTTCAACGGCAAAGCATCTAGAGTTGGTATGGGTTAGGTATCTACCTTCTTTATTAATAAGGTAATAAAATGTTGTTTCGGTACTCTCGTCGTTTGCCTTAACAATTTTCCATTTTTGAGCCTCTCTGTCTGTAAGATTGTTAAGAATAGAGTTGTGAGTTACGGCAGCGGTTTCACTTTCGGGAGCCGTAATCATAGTACAATAACGTCCGTCGCTGTCATTAATAGGGTTGCCAGTAGCGTCGCTGTTGTGTCCATTACTGATATAATACCAGTACTCATTTGTTGTGTCGCTAAGCTTTATTAAGCCTCCAGCAACTGTTGTTTGTGCATTTGCAGATAAACCGAACAATGCAAACACTGCGATTAGAAAAGAATAAATGTTTTTCATCTTTTAATACGTTTAAATTGATAAATTAAATTTTTAAGCAATGTATTGGTATACATAGTTGACTGTAAAAGTATTGAAAATAATTTAATAAACAAATTGTTATATATTTTTTGTTTTGAGGGGTGTGAATTCTGAAGTCGTAAACGTAGTGAGTTTTTGGCAAATTTGCATTTGTCATTAAAACAAACTACCTTTGCGACTTGTTATTAATAGGATAAAATGTTCTTAGCGAAGAATATACCCTGTTAAACTCCGAAAATCGGAGGGTCTTGCAGTGATGCGAGATTTAGTATTTACCTAAATAATGATGTATGAGGTATATCTTTAGGATTGCCTTTGTTGCTGTAGTTGCTTTACTCTTTGTAGGCGCAGGCAATAAAGAAGTCCGGTTTACCGAAGGTATTCAACCGGGTAACCTTGCTCCGGCAATTAATTTGCAAGGTATTGATTTAGTGAACAGCGATTTTGTTGTGTTGCAGTTTTGGGCGGCTTACGATCCATACTCAAGAGCTGAAAATACTCTTATGCACAACGCTATCTCCAAACTAAGAAACGAAAAAGTTAAACTTGTTTCGGTTTCTTTAGATAAGAATACAGCGGTATTCAAAGGAGTAGTAAAATCAGATCGCCTAAATGAAACAACACAGTTTAACGAGCCTTTAGGCGAAAAGTCAGACGTTTATAGAAAGTATCGTTTGAACAAAGGTTTGGGAAATTGGTTGATTAATTCTGAAGGAGTTATTGTGGCAAAAAATGTTAGCCACGATGAAATCTTGAAACTTATTGAAAATAATTAGTTTCAAGTAATTATAAAAAAGAATCGTATAGATGATATTAATCGTTTATGCGATTTTTTTATAACTTTGCCGATATGCAACAAAATAGATTAAACATACAACTGCCTGCCGAATGGGCAAAGCAAAGTGCCGTGATGCTTACTTGGCCTCACGCAAATACCGATTGGCAACCTATATTGGAAGAGGTTAATGCTTGTTTTGCCGAAATAGCTAAGGCAATAATAAAGAGAGAAAAACTAATAATAGTTTGTGATTGTATCGACGATGTAAAAACCTGCTTAGGAAATATTGATTATTCTAATGTAATATTCAGAGAAATACCTTCTAATGATACGTGGGCAAGAGATCACGGACCTATATCTGTTTGGGTTAACGAAGTTCCTTATATTCTCGATTTTACATTTAATGGTTGGGGAATGAAATTTCCAGCTAATTACGACAATCAGATAACTCGTAATCTTTACGAAAGTTCTACATTTAATTCAACTGTCGGTTATCAGAATATGATGCACTTAGTGCTTGAAGGTGGGAGTATAGAAAGCGATGGGCAGGGTACTTTAATGACAACGGCTGAGTGTTTGCTTTCTGTAAATAGAAATGAATATAGAAATAAGTCAGAGATAGATGATTATCTTAAGATGATATTCGATGCGAAGAAAATACTATGGCTTAACTATGGGTATTTGTCGGGCGATGATACAGATAGTCATATAGATACATTGGCGCGCTTTTGCGATCCTGAAACAATAGCTTATGTTAAGTGCACAGATGAAAGCGACGAGCATTACGAAGAGTTGCTTAAAATGGAGGAAGAACTTAAAACATTTACTACGCAAGACGGTAAGCCGTATAAGCTGGTTCCTCTACCTATGGCTGAGGCTGTTTATTATGAAGAGGAAAGACTGCCTGCCACTTATGCCAATTTTCTTATTATAAATGAGGCTGTGCTTATGCCAACTTATAACTCTTATTTAGATGAAGAGGCAAAGGCGGCTTTGCAACAAGCTTTCCCAGATAGAGAGATTGTGGGTATTGACTGTTCTTCTTTAATAAAACAACATGGAAGTTTGCATTGTGTAACTATGCAAATTCCTGAAGGATTGATATAATTATGGATACAATAAAAATAGGTTTGATACAACAGAGTAATACTTCTGATAAACAAGCGAATATTACAAAGTTGATAAACAATATAAAAGATTGTGCATCGAAGGGTGCGCAGCTTGTAGTATTGCAAGAGTTACATAATGGTTTGTATTTCTGTCAGACAGAAGATGTGGATAATTTCGATTTGGGAGAAACAATACCAGGAGAGTCAACTAATCTTTTTGGAGAGTTAGCCAAAGAGCTTAATATTGTTTTAGTTTTATCTTTGTTTGAAAAAAGAGCTCCGGGTTTGTACCATAATACTGCTGTAGTTATTGATAGTGATGGAAGTATTGCGGGCAAGTATCGTAAGATGCATATTCCAGACGACCCTGCTTATTACGAGAAGTTTTATTTTACTCCCGGCGACATAGGATTTAAGCCTATACAAACCTCATTAGGAAAACTTGGAGTATTGGTTTGTTGGGATCAGTGGTATCCCGAAGCGGCTCGCTTAATGGCTTTGGCTGGAGCAGAGTTATTAATATATCCTACTGCCATAGGTTGGGAATCGTCAGACTCTCAAGATGAAAAAGACCGACAAAAGAATGCTTGGGTGATTTCGCAAAGAGGACACGCTGTGGCTAACGGTCTGAATGTTGTGTCTGTTAATAGGGTGGGGTTAGAAAACGACCCATCGGGTCAAACAAATGGAATACAATTCTGGGGGAATAGCTTTGTTGCTGGTCCTCAAGGAGAAATTATAACGGAAGCGTCTAACGATAAAGAAGAAAATATAGTTGTAGAAGTAAATATAAAACGTTCGGAACAAGTACGTCGTTGGTGGCCTTTTTTGAGAGATAGGCGCATTGATGCTTACGGCGACTTAATCAAACGATTTATTGACTGATAATTAACTTACGCAACGGTTACTTCTATTCCGTTTGCTCTAACTTTATCCGCAATTGTTTCTAATTCTTCTTTAGAAACTTTTTCGAGAGTTTTGCTTGGAGTTTCTCTGTCTAAAGAATAAATCATTACGGCTTTGGGTTTAATCTCTTTTATGAGATTAAGCCAGCTGTTTAAGTTTTCGGGTGTGGTATTGTCTACCGACTTACCATTGTGTTCTCCCCTTAAAAATATTGTTTGTATTGTAAGATTTCCTTTGAATTGTTTAAGGTTATCAACTAAGCTGTCTGTGTTGAATTTATTATTTACTGGTTGGTCTATGTTCTTAATAAGAAAATCGAAGCCGGCGTCTAACTTTAATAAATTATTATCTACCTTTTCTAAAGCACTAAATACCGAAGACCTATCTATTGTAGTAGAATTAGAAAGTACTGAGATTTTAGCATTAGGGAAATATTTGTTGCGAAGAGCGATAGTATCGTTGATTATTATTTCAAAATCGGGGTGTAGGGTAGGTTCTCCGTTGCCAGAGAAAGTTATAGAGTCTACTGTTTCTTTATTTTCTTTTACCTCCTTTAGTTTGTTCTCTAAGGCTGTCTTTACTTCTTCTTTTGTTGGAAATTTATTATTGCCTTTACCGTCTATATTGAATCCGCATTCGCAGTAAACGCAGTCGAAGGTGCAAACTTTCCTACTTATGGGAAGAAGATTTATTCCAAGAGAGGCTCCTAATCGTCTACTTTTTATAGGTCCAAATACTATTTTGTCCCAAAGAAATGTTGCCATCTTTTTTGTTGTTTATCAATTAAGGGAGCAAAGTTAGTAAAAGAGATAGATAAAAGAAAAATGTATAGAAGCAAAAAAGGCTCTTAGATTAGAAATTACCTAAGAGCCTTTAATGATATTGTTATGTTTATGTTTATACCTCTGTTCCGTGAGATTGCATCCAAGTAGCTTGAGCTTCATCTACAATTTCTTGTTGTTTTTTTAAGTAAACTTTGAATTGTTCAGCAGTTAAAACTTTTTTGTACTCACCATCTCTCCATTTGTAAACTTTTTTAGCTGCAGTGTTGTTGGGAGCTTCTTCTAATTTTTGCTCTGTTTGTTTATCTATAGCTTTGATTTTGACAACTTGGTCGTCAGTTAAATTCAATGCTTCTTTGATAACTTCTAATTTTTCTTTAATAATATCTTCTGCTGCATACACTTTGTCTTGAGATTGAGCATTTGCTCCAAGAAAAGAAAAAACAATAGCAATGCTTGCAATAAGCATACTCTTTTTAAAAAATGAATTCTTCATAATCTTATATATTTAATTTATTATTTTGTTGTTAATATTCGCCACCCAAACTACTCATTTGTTTTCGAACGGCAAATATAAATATTTTTTATCAAAAAAGCCTCATAAATCATCTTTATTAGTAGATAAAATATCGTTTGCTTCTGAATTAATAGAAAAAACTTCTTCTTTGAAGTCTTTCTCTTTTTTTATTTTTGCCAAAGCCATTTGTGAAGCTTGCTGTTGCGACTCTTTTTTAGAATGTCCAGTGCCAACTCCAGCTAACAATCCGTTTAATAAAACTTGCGTTTGAAATATAGTATTACTATGTCTATCAACAAAATTTTCTATGAGTTCAAACTCTAATGATATTTTGTGTTTCTGACACCATTCTAATAGCTTAGATTTGAAATTTACTTCTTTCTTGGCTAAATCGTTTATATCGATGTAGGGATAGAGAATTTTAGTTTCTATAAACTTATACGTTTTTCGATATCCTTGATCTAAGTAAATGGCTCCAATAAAAGCTTCTAAGGCATTGCCTAATATATGAGATTTTGGAGAGTTTACTTGAGTTGAGGAGACAATCATTTTGTGCAAGCCTAATTCTCTTGCTATTTTATTCAATGTTTCTCGCTTAACTATTTTAGAGCGAGTATTTGTTAGGAAGCCTTCGTTCTTTTTGGGGTATTTCTTAAATAAAATATCTGCAATGACAGCATCAAGTACTGCATCACCAAGAAACTCTAAGCGCTCATTGTTAAAGTAAATGCCATTATTGTTTTCTTTAGAAGAAGATTTGTGTCTTAATGCTTCTTCATAGAGAGTTATATCTTTAGGATAAAATCCTGAGATTTGGTACAAAAGTAAATAAGGCCTTTCCTTTTTAGAAAGGGAAGACCTTATCTTATAAAAGATTGTTTTTACCACTATTTTGTAAATTTCTTAACGATAAGACAAGCATTGTGTCCTCCAAATCCGAATGTATTTGAAAGGGCTGCTCTAACTTCTCGTTTTTGAGCCTTATTAAAAGTGAAATTCAAATTGTAATCAATTGATGGGTCTTCATCTCCTTCTTCGTGATTGATAGTAGGAGGAACTATATCATTTTGTACCGCTAATACGCAAGCCATAGTTTCTATAGCTCCAGCAGCACCCAACATATGACCCGTCATAGATTTTGTAGAACTTATATTTAGCTTATAAGCACTTTCTCCAAATACTTCTTTGATAGCTTTAACTTCCGAAGGGTCTCCTACCGGAGTTGATGTTCCGTGAACATTGATATAGTCAATGTCTTCAGGAGAGAGATTTGCATCAGCAAGAGCATTCTTCATTACTAATATAGCTCCAAGTCCTTCAGGGTGAGAAGCTGTTAAGTGATAAGCATCACCTGAAGCTCCACCGCCTACAACTTCTGCATAAATCTTAGCTCCACGAGCAATTGCGTGCTCCATTTCTTCTAAGATAAGACAAGCACTACCTTCTCCGATTACAAAACCATCTCTACTTGCGCTGAATGGACGCGAAGCAGTTTCAGGAGAATCGTTTCTCGTTGAAAGAGCGTTCATTGCGTTAAATCCTCCAACACCAGAAACAGAAACCGCAGCTTCGGCTCCACCAACAACTATAGCGTCAGCTCTTCCTAAGCGTATCATATCAAATGCAGTTACAGCTCCATTGGTTGAAGATGCGCAGGCCGAAACAGTTCCGAAGTTAGGTCCTCTAAAGCCGTATTTTATAGAAACATGACCAGATGCAATATCACTAATCATTTTTGGTATAAAAAACGGACTAAAGCGTGGACCCATCTCTTCGCGCAAATAGTAGCTACCTACTTCTTGTTCAAATGTGATGATGCCACCTATACCTGAAGAAATTACAACTCCAATTCTATCTTTGTCAACAGTTTCAGAGTTTGCTATTCCCGAATCTTCTATTGCTTCTGTTGCAGATACTACAGCTAACTGAGCGTAACGATCCATCTTTCGAGCTTCTTTTTTATCAATATAAGCATTAGGATCAAAGTTTTTCACTTCGCAGCCAAACTGAGTCTTGAATTTAGAAGCATCAAATAAAGTAATGGGTCCGGCTCCGCTAACTCCATTTATCATAGATTCCCATGTGCTTGGCACATCATTACCTAAGGGAGTTATGGCACCCAGACCCGTTACTACTACTCTTTTTAATTCCATAAAGGTCTAAAAATTGAGTTTAGAAGTATGCTTACTCAGCTCCTTCGTTTGCGTGAGCTTCGATATAAGATATAGCGTCGCCTACAGTTTGTATTGTTTGAGCTTGATCGTCTGGAATAGCTTTCATATCGAATTCTTTTTCAAAATCCATGATCAACTCTACAGTGTCTAAAGAGTCTGCACCTAAATCGTTAGTGAAGTTAGCTTCTGGTGTAACTTCTGATTTCTCTACGCTTAATTTATCAGCGATAAGATCTTTAACTCTTTCTGCAATTTCTGACATAACTTTTAATTTTTAATTAATAAATCAATATTTGTTTTTATTTTTGCAGTGCAAAGGAAAGCATTTTTCTTGAAACAAAAAAGTAATTTGTCAATAAACTGCACAATTAAACTTTAATTGTGCATCAAAAAAAGAAACTTAATATGTATAATGTAGCTTTATTGGCCTCGGGTTCGGGGTCGAATGTAGAAAATATAATAAACTATTTCGAAGGAAATAACTCCTTACAGTTTATCGTTTTAAGTAACAAGTCTGATGCTTATGTTCACGAACGAGCAAAGAAATTAAACGTCCCTTCTTATACGGTAACCAAACAAGGATTTGAAAACGGAGAGGCTTTAGAATTATTGTTGAATAACAACATCGACTTCGTGGTGTTAGCAGGCTTTTTACTAAAGATACCCGATAATATTCTGAAAGCTTATCCAAATAAAATAATCAATATTCACCCGGCACTATTGCCTAAATACGGAGGAAAAGGAATGTACGGAGCGCACGTGCACGAGGCAGTGGTGGCAAACAAAGAAACCGAATCGGGAATCACTATTCACTTCGTTAACGAAAACTACGATGAAGGGAAACACATCTTTCAAGCTAAATGCGAAGTCTTGCCTACCGACTCGCCCGACGATGTAGCCGCTAAAGTACATAGTTTAGAGTACAAACACTTTCCCGAAGAAATAAGCAAACTCATTTTTCCCTCTTGAAGTTTAACATCTCAGCCCTCACAGCAACTTTTGCATCAGCCAACTAAGCTGAATGCCCAAGTCTCTCATATTTCGCAACCCCTCCGCGTCGTTATAAACCTCGCCCGGATGCTCACCTATCCCAAAGTTCCAATATGTAGAGCCGGGAACTATCATTCCGCTGCCGAGCATAAAACGATTAAGCTCGTCGTACACCGTAACAGCTCCCCCTCGTCGAACGCTAATCACGGCAGCGCCAACCTTATGAGTAAGCGTACGCCCCTGACCGATAGTAGTCAGCCCAAGCCTATCCATAAAAGCCTTCATTTCGGCGCTCACGCTTCCGTAGTAAGTTGGAGAAGCAAGAATAATTCCGTCGGCCTGTTGCGCCTTGCGGATATATTCGTTCATACCGTCGGTTTTGATAGCGCATTGTCCGTCTTTGGTTTTGAAGCATTTGTAGCACGACGAGCAGCCACGAAGCAATTTTCCGCCCAACTGCACAATTTCGGTATCGATCCCCGCCTCTTTTATCGGTTTGAAAACTTCTTCAATCAGTTGTTCCGTGTTGCCGCCTTTGCGCGGACTTCCATTAAAAGCTACTATTTTCATCGTATGTTTGTTTTACAGATTATTTATTCGTTCTGCAAATATACGATTAATAAACCTTTCGACAAACCCCTTCTGAGTGAAGTGTAACGCGGTTTTGAGGTTTAAGAATTTTCGCACGTCTGTAAATAAATTTTCGCACGTCTGAAAAATTATTTTCGCACGTCTGAAAATATATTTACGCACGTACGAAAATTTATTTGCGTCCGCATGAAAATTTATTTGCGTCCGTATGTAAATTTCGGTGCTTGCCGACTGCCTTAAAACGCAAAAAGGGGAACCCGAAAGCTCCCCTTTAATGTTTGTGTCGATACAATAATTATAATTGTGGACCAGCTGGGATTAATGCTTCTCCTTCTGGTAGATATTGTTCGAAGTTCTTGATGTATTTTGCAGCTAACGACTTAGCTTTTTCTTCCCACTCAGATACGTTAGAGTAAGTGTCGCGAGGGTCAAGAATGTCAGATACGCCTTCCAATTTAGTTGGAACTGTTAGGTTCAAGATTGGAATATGTTTTGTTTCTGCTTTTTCGATTGATCCGTCGATAATTGCGTCGATAATTGCGCGAGTATCTTTCAATGAGATACGTTTTCCTGTTCCGTTCCAACCTGTGTTTACTAAGTAAGCTTTAGCGTTGTGTTCGTTCATTTTCTTAACTAATGTAGATGCGTACATTGTTGGGTGTAGTGTTAAGAAAGCTTCACCGAATGCTGGTGAGAATGATGGAACTGGCTCTGTGATACCACGTTCTGTTCCGGCTAACTTAGAAGTGTAACCGCAAAGGAAGTGATATTGAGCTTGGTTGTCGTCTAACATTGAAACTGGAGGAAGTACTCCGAATGCATCGGCAGAAAGGTAAACGATTTTGCTTGCGTGACCTGCTCTTGATGGAAGAACAATCTTGTTGATTAAATAGATTGGGTAAGATACGCGAGTGTTTTCTGTTTTCGACGCTTCTTTTGAGTAGTCGGGAGTTCCGTCTTCTTTTACAGTTACGTTTTCTAATAGAGCGTCTCTGCGGATAGCTCTCCAGATGTCTGGCTCGTTTTCTTTGCTTAGGTCGATAACTTTTGCGTAGCAACCACCTTCGTAGTTGAATACTCCGTTGTCGTCCCAACCGTGTTCGTCATCACCTATTAGGTAACGTTTTGGGTCGGCAGAAAGTGTTGTTTTTCCTGTTCCTGAAAGTCCGAAGAATACAGCTACGTCTCCGTCTTTACCTACGTTAGCCGAGCAGTGCATAGATGCAATACCGCGAAGTGGTAGGTAGTAGTTTTGCATAGCGAACATACCTTTCTTCATTTCACCGCCGTACCAAGTACCGCCAATGATTTGTTGTTTCTCTGTAAGGTTGAACATTACATAAACTTCAGAGTTTAAGCCTTGCTCTTTCCATTGAGGGTTTGTTGTTTTTGATCCGTTAAGTACAACGAAATCTGGTTCGCCATAGTTTGCTAATTCGTAGTGTGATGGACGAATGAACATATTAGTTACAAAGTGAGCTTGCCAAGCAACTTCAACGATGAAACGAACTTTCATACGTGTATCTTCGTTAGTTCCACAGAAAGTGTCGACTACGTATAGTTTTTTTGCTGTGTTTAATTGAGCTACTGTTAATGCTTTACAATGATCCCAGATTTCTTTGTTTACTGGTTTGTTGATAGTTCCGTCCCACCAGATAGTGTCTTCTGTAACAGAATCTTTTACTATATAGCGGTCTTTAGGAGAACGTCCTGTAAATTTACCTGTGTCTACAGCTACAGCACCAGTGTTTGTTTCTACTCCTTTTTCGAAGCCTTGGTTTGCAGGGTCTACTTCTGCAACGTAAAGCTCTTGATAAGATGGGTTGTGCACAACTTCGATGTCTGCGCTAATTCCATACTTGCTTAAATCTAAATTTGCCATTGTTTTAATTATTTTAATTGATTGACCTATTTTTGTATGTTTATTGTATTTTCCTAAATAAAAGCACACAAAATTAGTGCTTTTCTTTTCAATAAGAAAATCTTTGAGCTATAAAAATGTATAAATCAATATATTTTTTATCGTATAACCATTATTTTGGTTACTGCGCCGTCGCTCCCTTCGGAGTCTACAGCAAACACAAGATAAATTCCTGCTTTTACGGGTTCTCTATTAACGTCTGTGCAATTCCATATATATTGTCCGCCTATAGATGTTCCTTCTTTTATAAGATTGCCGGCAACGTCGGTAATCTTAACTGTGGAGTTAGATTTTAATCCTGAGATTGTTACTTCGCTATTTCTTAACGGGTAAACAGGATTTGGAGAAACTGTTATGTCTGAATAATTCGACTTGCCGTCCATAGCTGCTCCTCTGAAAGAGCATAGTCCTTTGTCGGTTCCGATAAATAGTTCTCCGTTGTTATTGTTTATCGCTAATGCAGTAACATTGTCGGAGAGTATTGAGCTGTTCATAGTGTTGTAGTTTATTATAGATAGCCCACCGTCTGATTGGTCGAGCATATATATTCCGCTACCAGTTGTTCCAAACCATTTTCTATTGGCTCCGTCTACTGCTATTGCGGTAATCTTAACTCCATCAAGAGCGTAGTATCCTAATTGAGTATCGCTGTTGGTACCTACAATTCTATAGCAAAACTTATCTCTAACTTGTGTTGCGGAAGTAAAGTATATCGGACCATCGTTTGTTCCTACCCATACATTGCCGTTTAAGTCTTCGGTTACGCAATTGTATGCACTCGAAGAGAAAGAATTATTGGCTTGGTCGGTAAACGAACTTGCGAAGTAATAGCCATCGTCGGAGGTATTATCTACAGTGCCGTTGTTTCCGTACACGTATATACCGACCTTGTTGTGTCGGTAAACATTACCCCACAGTACATTATTTTTGGTAATTATTAATTGATTAGTCCAAGCCGTAGTACCCGACACTTCGGGATTGTAGTAAGATGTCCAGGTATTATCATTCTTAAGAACCGATATGGTATTTGTAGCTTCAAGATTAGTCATATAAAGATTATTCTTGCTGTCGAAAGTAATTCCATCTATTCTTATAAATTGGTAAGGCCTAGAGCTGCTGGAAGATTCCAAAGAGCTATTGCCGTATGTGTGTAGTTTTATCAGCTCAAAATCGGTATTGGTTTTACTTAGTTCGTAAACTCCTTCTCCAAAACTCGAGACGAAATAATGATCGGTGTTGCGAGGATCTACAACTGCCGACATAAGGTCTAAGCAATTTATATTGTTGACTCCTGTTTGTTCGCGAATAGCGGTTGTCATTGCTTTGTAATCGAGATTATACCACTTGTTGTTTTCGTAAACCATAAAAGTTCCTGCTACAGAGTATCTATCGCTTTTTCTGTTGCCCCCTGTAACTAAAAGCTTATTGTTGCTATAGTTAAGGGCGAATATACTATTCCGTATCGGACTGTTTAGTGTTAAGTTTTCGGTTGTTATAGTGTATTCGGAAGAGTTTTTGCTCTTGGAAAAACCTATTATGCCATTCTCTAAAGCAGTTAGCCAATACTCTCCATTTTTCTCCGAAGCTATAGTCTCTCCTTTAATATCAATAGTCGTAAAATTATTTAGGTCTGAATAGAAAAGTATGTTATTGTTTTTAACTATAACTAATTCTCCATTTAATAACTTCATACTTTTGTGAGAGTCGTGTATCTTTTTTACTGATAGATTCTTATCGGCTATCCAAATAGCATTGTCATCAGTAGCAAAAATCAAGTTGTCGTTGAATACTATTAATTGTTTGATTTGTTTGTCCTGTCCTGAAGTTCCGAAGCTAATCGATTGCTTTTTCCAGTTCTCGATGTCTTGCATATTTGACTTGGGGTTTGCCTTTAATAATCCAAGTTCCGAAGATGCGTACATATAACCTTGCCAAGAACAAAACGATGTTACTTTTTTGTTTAATGATTTCAAATCTATTTTTACTTCACTTCTGGTTAGGTCTAAAACTAAAGCTCCAAAGTTACCGGCTATATAGGCATAATCGTTTACAAAGTCGATGTTGTTTATGGTCTTATTTGTTACGGCAGGACTGTCTTTCAAGTCTGCAATATTTACAATGTCGTTTTCTCCATAATATAGGTCAATATTACCATTTTCGTAAATAATAACTAAGCATTTCGCAACCGAATTATATCCTATCTTAACAATATTACAATCGTTAAGCCCATTCTCGACAGAAATAGTTTTAACTTCGTTGTATTCTGGAGAATAAGAAAGTAAAGAACCTCCTTCTTCTAAGCTTCCATCTCTGTTTGTTGCGCTTTTGTATATTGCAAAAACATTATTGGGAGTTGCTTCAACAGAAACTGCATTCTGATAAGACCTGTAAGACTTCCATTTGTTGCTTTGCGCTATTGCATTTGTGCTAAATACGAAAAAAACAACCAAAACAAGTAGTATTGATTTATATGTTTTCATCTAAAAAAGTTTTTAAGTTCTTAACGGCTTCTGCTCTATGGCTTATATTGTTCTTAATATCGTTGCCTAATTCAGCAAAAGTTTCGTTATATCCTTTAGGTACAAATATTGGGTCGTATCCAAAACCCTCACCACCTCTTTCTTCTTCTATTATTTGTCCTTCTATAATACCATCGAAGCAATATTCTTTTTCTCCTTGTATTAAAGCAATAACTGTTTTGAAGTGACAATCTCGACTGCTCTTACCCTTTAGTTCTCTTAATAGTTTACGCATATTGTCTTTAGGATCTTTGGCTTCACCTGCATATCGTGCAGAGTATATTCCAGGGGCATTGTCTAAAGCATAAACTTCCAGCCCTGTATCGTCAGCAAAACAATCATAACCATAGTTGTTTTTAACGTATCGAGCTTTTATTAAAGCATTTTCTTCTAACGTAGAACCCGTTTCGGGTATGTCTTCTTCGCAATTAATATCTTTTAGTGATAGTATATCGTAACTATTGCCAAGAATTTGGCGCACCTCCACTAACTTATGCTGATTGTTTGTAGCAAACACTAATTTATCTTTCATATTGTTTTAACGTAAAAGTTATCTAAAAATTATATACCTCATTTCTTATCTTATTAAACACCCCTTACCGTTGTTACTATATACCCCTTGCCGCTCTTAGTAGATACCCCATGTCGCTCTTAGTAGAAACCCTTCCTCTCTCTTAGTAGATAGGTGAGGTGCTTCTTAGTAGATACCCGATGCCTCTCTTTATAGAACCGCCTAATCTCTCTTAGTAGAACCTCCCCGTCGTTCTTAGTAGAGACACCTCGCCTATCTAGTAACAACGACGAGGGGTCTCTTAGTAGAGAGGAGCCCCTAAGTGAAGCTTTGCATTTTTAGGAGAAAAATACAACGAAAAACACCTCATTGTTCTTCCTAAGTTATGTAAACTTTTAGTTGTTTCATCGGTGTGCAAAACTACAAAAAATAGAAATATCTTGCACTACTAAAGACCTCATTACAATATTTTTAGATAAAAGCTGTTTAAACACATAGAAAATCAGAGTAGATGAATAAACATACATATATATATATAGGTGTAGGAATATTAATATTGTTATTGATACACTCGTGCAAGTCGGCTAAGCTTAGTGATGCGGTGGAGCGTCACGAAAGAGGCGAATATTACGAGGCTGCACAAATATATCGTAGAGTTTATCAAAAAACTTCTTCTCAAAAAACTCACCTAAGAGGAAGTATCGCCTTTCATATGGCGGAATGTTATCGGGAAATCAACAATCCTAACAAGGCTCTTAGTGGTTATACGAATGCTATACGATACGATTATACAGACAGTACAATGTATCTGCATCAGGCTCAAATGAATCATAAGCTTAGTAAATATGGCGATGCTATTAAGCAGTATGATAAGTTCTTAACAATAGACTCTTTGAGTTTATTGGCAAAGTACGGTATTGAAGGTTGCTTGCTATCTCCTGATTGGAAAAAGAATCCTACTCGATATGTTGTTAAGAAAATGGATAAATGGAACTCTCGTAACGGGGAGTTCTCGCCAATGCTTTACGGCGAAGAATTTGACCAACTATATTTTACCTCATCAAGGAAAGACGCTACTGGAGATGAAAATAGTTTAATAACAGGAGTGAAGAATAACGATTTCTTTGTTATTAAACAAGATGAGAAAAAGCAATGGATAAAGCCCGAAAAGATAGAAAGTGGTGTGAATACGGAAAACGATGAAGGAACTGCTTCTTTCACTGCCGATGGCTCTCAGATGTATTATACTTATTGTCATTCGGCAGTAGATGCTGATTATACTGCAGAAGTAAGAGTGTCGAGTAGGTCGGGTGCACAATGGAGTGCAGGAACGAGAGTAGAGATATTCAAAGATACCACATTTATGGCGGCACACCCAGCTGTAGGAGCTGATGGATACTTATATTTCGTTTCGGATATAATAGGAGGTTACGGAGGTAAAGATATTTATCGAGTACCTATAGATGGTATAGGTGTTTTGTTTCCTGAGAATTTGGGTCCTGAAATAAATACTTCAGGAGATGAAATGTTTCCTTATATGAGAGCCGACAGTGTTCTTTTCTTTTCGTCAGACGGACACCCTGGTATGGGAGGCTTAGATATATTTAGAGCTACAGAATATAAGGGTAAATGGAGAGTGGAAAATATGAAAGCTCCTATAAATAGTTCGGGAGATGATTTCGGTATAACCTTTAGAGGAGTTGAAGAATCGGGTTATTTCAGCAGTAATAGAAACGATGGTAGGGGTTCCGACCATATTTATTCGTTTGAGTTACCAGGTATTTATAGATATGTAGAGGGCTGGGTGTTAGATAAAGACGAAAACGAAATAACAGGAGCTGCTGTTCGTATAGTGGGGAAAGACGGAACTAACGAACGTATATTTACTCGCGGCGATGGGACTTATTTTATGGAAGTTAAACCAGGAGTAGAGTATGTTATGATGGGAAGTGCGCCAGGTTATCTAAACCAAAAACAAACATTAACGGTGCCAGATGAAGAAAAAAGTGCTAACTATTATGTCGATTTTTATTTGTCGTCAATATCTAAGCCTGTGCTTATAGAGAATATATTTTATGATTTCGACAAAGCTACTCTTCGCTCTGAATCAAAAGAAGCCTTAGACGAATTAATTGCAATGCTTGAAGATAATCCAAATGTTACTATAGAACTTATGGCTCATACCGACCGTAAGGGTAAAGATGAATATAATGATAATCTGTCTCAACGAAGAGCGCAATCGGTAGTCGATTATCTTATCCGATCGGGAGTTGAGGCTGATAGACTTACCGCTAAAGGATATGGCGAGTCAACGCCAGCTACAGTAAGTAAGAAAATAGCCGAACAGTATGATTTCTTGCCTGAAGGACAGTTGCTTGACGAAGCTTTTATCGAAACTCTTGATCCGGTACAACAAGCTCGAGCTGACCAAATAAACAGAAGAACAGAGTTTAGGGTTCTTTCAACAAATTACAAGTTGATGTAGGTGACTTTTTCTTTGAAATTTTGCACTTTCAAATATTCCTTTTACCTTTGAAGGTTGGTGTAATTAAAGATAAATTTATAAATAAATTATGAAGTACAAACGCATACTACTAAAACTTAGCGGCGAATCGCTAATGGGAGAAAAGCAATATGGTATAGACGAAAACAGACTTGCCGACTATGCAAAGCAAATAAAAGAAATTGCCGATATGGGTGTTCAAGTTGCTATTGTTATTGGTGGTGGAAATATTTTTAGAGGACTTAGTGGTGCTTCTAAGGGATTTGACAGAGTAAAAGGCGATCAGATGGGAATGTTGGCTACGGTTATAAACAGTCTTGCTTTATCGTCGGCTTTAGAAAAAGAGGGGATAAAAGGAAATGTATTTACAGCAGTTCGTATGGAGCCTATTGGTCGTTTGTACACAAAACAAGATGCAATAGATGCACTTAATAACGGCGAAATAGCCATAGTGTCGGGAGGTACAGGAAATCCTTTCTTTACTACAGATACGGCTTCGGCACTTCGAGCAGTAGAACTCGAAACTGAAGTTATGCTTAAAGGTACTCGTGTTGATGGTATATATACCGCCGACCCAGAAAAAGACCCAACAGCAACTAAATTTGATGAGATTACTTACGACGAGATATACAATCGAGGATTAAAGATAATGGATCTTACGGCAACTACTTTGGCAAAAGACAACAATCTTCCAATAATTGTTTTTGATATGGATACTGTAGGAAATCTTAAAAAGGTATTAACAGAAAAAAACATAGGTACCTTGGTTCATAATTAAATGTTTTTGTGAAATAAGATATATATTTGCAGAAAATTACTCTTGCTTATTATAAACTAAAATAAAATGACAACAACAAAAGAGATTTTTGGAAGCGCAGAAGAGAAAATGATTCACTCTTTGGCTTATTTGGAAGATGTATTGTCGAGAATACGTGCAGGGAAAGCTAACGTTCATATATTAGATGGCGTAAAGGTTGAGTATTATGGCGGTATGGTTCCGTTATCAAATGTTGCTACAATTTCGGCTCCTGATGCTAAAACGATAACTATTCTTCCTTGGGAAAAGACAATGATTAGACCTATTGAAAAAGCAATTCAGGATTCTGATGTAGGTATTACTCCCGAAAACAATGGTGAAATAATTCGTTTGGGAATACCTCCTCTTACCGAAGATAGACGTAAACAATTGGTGAAACAAACAAAAGCAGAAGCTGAAAACGCTAAGATAGGAGTTCGTAATGCTCGTCGTGATGCTAATGAAACTATCAAAAAAGCAGTTAAAGACGGTATCTCGGAAGATGAAGGAAAAGACGTTGAAGGACAGGTGCAAAAACTTCACGATAGATATCTTAAAAAGATAGAAGAGGTATTGAGTGCAAAAGAAAAAGAAATAATGACTGTATAGTTTTGAAAGGACTTGTTGTAAAGAATACAGGAAGCTGGTATCAGATAAAAGCCGATGATGGCAAGCTGATAGAAGCTAAGTTAAAGGGGAACTTTCGACTAAAAGGGATTCAAAGTACTAATCCTATTTCGGTAGGGGATATTGTTTTTTTTGAAGAGAACCAAGAAGGTACTGCTTTAATATACAAAATTGAAGATCGGAAGAACTATATTGTTCGCCGGTCTTCAAATCTTTCAAAACAGTCGCACATAATAGCTGCAAATGTAGACCAAGCCTTTCTCGTTGTTACTATAAACCACCCGGTAACATCAACTACTTTCATAGATAGATTTTTAGCAACCACAGAGGCTTATCGTATACCTGCGTCTATCTTTTTTAATAAAATAGATCGTTACAGTGAAGATGATATTGAGTATATGGAAGCTGTAATAAATCTATATGAAAACATAGGTTATCCTTGCTATAAAATATCGGCGATAGAAGATTCGGACCTTTCGTTTATCGACGAATTGTTGAAAAATAAAATAACATTATTCTCTGGGCATTCAGGTGTTGGTAAATCAACACTTATAAATAGACTTATACCAGAGGCTAAACAAAAAACTCAGGAAATATCGGAATATCACAACAAAGGAATGCATACTACAACTTTCTCTGAAATGATAGAAATACCAGAGGGTGGATATATTATTGATACTCCGGGTATAAAAGGTTTTGGTGTTTTTGATATGGAAGGAGTAGAAATATCTCATTATTTTCCGGAAATATTTAACTATTCTCATAATTGTAAGTTTAATAACTGCTCGCATCGTAAAGAGCCTGGTTGTGCGGTGTTAAAGGCTGTTGAAGAACACTATATAAGTGAATCCCGCTACAAAAGTTATATAAGTATGCTCGAAGATAAAAACGATAACAAATATAGAGAAGCGCAATAATAATATTATGAAAAGAGGAGAGCTAATACAGGAAGTAAAAGACTACGCATTTGTGCTTTTAGGCTTGTTGTTGTATGTAATAGGTGTAACAGGTTTTTTTCTTCCATCTGAAATAACTACAGGAGGACTTACGGGTGTAACTGCGCTTATCTTTTACGCGACTGATATTCCTGTTTGGATTAGTTACCTTAGTATAAATACGGTGTTACTATTGTTCTCGATAAAGATATTTGGCTTTAAGTTTAGTCTGAAAACTATTATTAATGTTGTAATCTTAACATTGTTGTTGTCGGTCTTTCAGTCGTTGATAACAGAGCCTATAGTGCAGGGAGAACCTTTTATGAGTTGTATATTAGGCGGTGTACTGTGTGGTACAGGCTTAGGATTGGTCTTAAACTTTAAGGGAAGTACAGGAGGTACAGATATAATTGCTCTTATTATAAGTAAGCATAGTAATATGTCTATTGGTAGGGCTTTTTTACTTTGTGATGTTTTAATAATATGTTCATCGTACTTTATATTTCAAAGTGTAGAGAAAATAGTTTATGGCTTAGTAACAATGGCGGTAATGTCTTATGTTATTGATTTAGTTCTTGAGGGAGCAAAGCAATCGGTTCAATTTTTCATCTTCTCATCAAAGTATGATGAAATAGCAGATGCTATATTTAAGGAAATAGATAGAGGCTGTACAATATTAGAAGGTACGGGTTGGTATACTAAAAAGAATGTGAAAATAGTAATGGTTATAGCAAGAAGAACCGAATCGACTACCATATTTCGCATAATAGACAGGATAGACCCTAAGGCTTTTATCTCGCAGGGCTCAGTTAGAGGAGTTTATGGAGAAGGCTTTCAGAAGATAAAATCTTGACAAACAATGCAATCTCTTTATATTAAATTTTTAGTATTGTTCTATGTTAAGATTTTCTTTGTTTTAATGCTTTTGTCTTTATTGTAAACACGAATAATATAAACGCCTTGCGGCAGATAGTCCAATTCAAATAACGAAATCAGAGAAGGGTTTACCATTTTAATTGTTCTTCCATTGATATCGACAATCTCTAAATGTGAAATGTTTTTATTGTCCAGAATAACAATAGACTTAGTCGTATTGTCGTAAATGAAATCAGCATCAGAAGCTTCTATTGTGTTTATTGAAATAGGGAATGCTACGTCTACGAAAGATTCAATGTTTGAAGGTGTTGAGTGTTTAATTTCTCCATTAATATTATAAACTGCCACAACCCAAATTTCTCCAATAAAACTGCCGCAATAGTTATGATGAGTATCTTCAGTTTCAAATAGAATAAAAGTATCTTCTTCTATGAGTTCGCCTAAATAGTTTCTGTATTTTACCAGGCCATAAACTATATACTTCTCTAATATAGCATCTGTATTTTCTATATTGGGCGCACTCCAGGTAAAATCTAATGTGTACGCAGGTCCTGCGACCCATTTGTCTCCGCACTCTCCTCCTTCTTCTAAGCCGATGTAACCTAAACAGGCCTTAAAATCATAAGGCGGATTTAATTCGGCAAAAACATAGTTAGTAACTAACAATAATGTAAATAAGGTAAACATCTTTTTCATAACTCTATTGTTTAATAATTAATATGCAAATATAGTCTTTTTCTTAAAAACTATCGCATATAATATATGCTGATTGATAAAATCAACTAACTTTGTATTCAATATAAGTAAATCAAGAATGAAACAATATCACGAGTTATTAGAGAGAGTTCTCCACGAAGGAACAGAGAAAGAAGATAGAACGGGAACAGGAACTATTAGCATTTTCGGGCATCAAATGAGATTTAATATGGCAGATGGATTTCCCGTATTGACTACAAAGAAATTACATCTGAAATCTATTATTCACGAACTGCTTTGGTTCTTAAATGGAGATACAAATATAAAATATCTTAAGGATAATGGCGTGCGTATTTGGGACGAATGGGCAGATAATAATGGCGATTTAGGTCCTGTGTATGGTTATCAGTGGCGTTCGTGGCCAGACTACTCGGGCGGACATATTGATCAGATAACAGAAGTTGTAAATACAATAAAGAACAATCCAGACTCTCGCCGAATTATTGTTTGCTCGTGGAATGTAGCTAATATCCCAGATATGAAACTGCCTCCTTGTCATTGTTTCTTTCAGTTTTATGTAGCCAATAATAAGCTTTCGTTACAATTATATCAGCGCAGTGCAGATATATTTTTAGGAGTTCCTTTTAATATTGCATCTTATGCCTTATTGCTGAAAATGATGGCTCAGGTGACAGGATTACAAGAGGGAGAGTTTATTCATACATTTGGTGATGCTCATATTTATACTAATCATATAGAACAAGTGAATTTACAGCTTTCGCGTGAAGTTCGCCCTCTTCCTACGATGAAAATTAATCCGGAGATTAAAAGTATTTTTGACTTTAAGTTTGAAGATTTTGAGTTAGAGGGATACGACCCTCACCCACATATTAAAGGAGTTGTTGCAGTATGATTATTTCACTAATAGTAGCTATCGGTAAAAATAATGAGATAGGTAAAGATAACGGAATGCTTGTGCATTTACCTGCCGACTTAAAGCATTTCAGAGAAAAAACAACAGGGCATACGGTTGTGATGGGACGGAAAACTTTCGACTCTCTACCTAAAGGTCCTCTTCCTAATAGAAAAAACATTGTAATAAGTAGAAATCAAGACTTAAATATAGATGGAGCATTCGTTTATCCCTCTATCGATTATGCTCTACTAAAAGTGATGGACGAAGAAGAAGTATTTATTATGGGAGGTGCTGAGATTTATAGGCAAACAATTAAAGATGCCGATAAGCTTTATCTGACTAAAATATATGCAGAGTTTCCAGATGCTGATACTTTTTTCCCTGAAATAAATTATAATGATTGGCAAATTGTAAGTCAAGAATTCTTTGCTCCAGATGAAAAAAATCCATTCGGTTATTCTTTTCTGGAATTAGAAAGAATATAAACAAGTAATATTTTGCACTATGGGTATTGCTTATTGCGGTTTTTTAACCTACTTTTGCAGTTTACTATTAAAACTAAGTATAATCTAAATAATTAAAAACAAAATTTTATGTATTGGCTATTTAATTCTTCTATTGGTAGGAAGCTTATCATGAGTATCTCAGGTATCTTCCTTATTTTGTTTTTGCTTTTTCACATGTGCATGAATTTGGTTCTGTTATTTTCTGCAGAAGCTTATAATTGGATAGGTGAGATGTTGGGAGCTAATTGGTATGCTATTGCAGGAACATTGGTTATTGCAGCGGGTGCTGTTATACACATTGTTTATGGAACAGTTTTAACTCTTCAAAATCAGAAAGCAAGAGGAGCCGACAAATACGCTTCTTCAAACAAAACGAAGACAGAGTGGGCGTCGAAAAACATGTATGTGTTAGGTCTAATAATCTTATTAGGTTTAATCATACACATGTGGAACTTCTGGTATAAAATGCAATTTGCAGAATTATTGCATTTGGACTTTGCAGAACACCAAATTGCAAATCCGGTAATTCAGTTGTTTGCTAATCCGGTATATTCTTTAGTGTATCTTGTGTGGTTAGGAGCTCTTTGGTTTCATTTAACTCATGGTGTTTGGAGTGCTTTCCAAACTTTAGGTTTTAACAACAAGGTGTGGTACTCTCGTATTAAGTGCATCTCAAATGTTGTTGCAACTATTATCATGATTGGCTTTGCGATCGTTCCTATTTTCTTTACTATTAAAGCTTTCATTGAAGGAAGCATTTGGTGGGGAATTTAATTTAGTTTCAACTTCATTTAATTTTAGTAATTATGACAAAATTAGAAGCAAAAATTCCACAAGGGCCTTTGGCTGACAAGTGGACTAATTATAAAAATAACCAGAAATTGGTTAATCCGGCAAATAAACGCCGTTTAGATGTTATTGTTGTTGGAACAGGTTTGGCAGGAGCTTCAGCTGCTGCATCATTAGGAGAACTTGGTTTCAATGTGCTTAATTTCTGTATTCAAGATTCTCCTCGCCGTGCTCACTCTATTGCAGCGCAAGGAGGTATAAATGCCGCTAAGAATTATCAAAACGATGGCGACTCTGTTTATCGTTTATTCTATGATACTATTAAAGGAGGGGACTATCGCGCTCGTGAGGCTAATGTTTATCGTTTAGCTGAAGTGTCGAATAGCATTATTGACCAGTGTGTTGCTCAGGGAGTTCCTTTCGCTCGCGAATATGGCGGTTTGTTAGATAACCGTTCTTTTGGTGGAGCTCAAGTTTCTCGTACTTTCTATGCTAAAGGTCAAACAGGACAACAGTTATTGTTAGGAGCATATTCTGCTTTAAGTCGTCAGGTAAACAAAGGTACAGTTAAGTTGTATACTCGTTACGAAATGGTTGACTTGATTATCGTTGAAGGACGAGCAAGAGGGATATTAGCTCGTAACTTAGTTACTGGTAAAATCGAAAGATTTGCAGCTCACGCTGTTGTTATAGGTACTGGGGGATATGGAAACGCATTCTTCTTATCAACTAACGCAATGACTTCAAATGGTTCGGCTGCTGTTCAGTGTTATAAAAAAGGTGCTTTATTTGCAAATCCTGCATTTGCTCAAATTCACCCTACTTGTATTCCTGTTCACGGAGAGTTCCAGTCTAAACTTACTTTGATGTCGGAGTCTTTACGTAACGATGGACGTATTTGGGTTCCTAAGAAAAAAGAAGATGCAGAAGCTATTAGAGCTGGTAAACTTAAACCTACTCAAATAGCTGAAGAAGATAGAGATTATTATTTGGAAAGAAGATACCCCGCTTTTGGTAACTTGGTTCCTCGTGATGTGGCTTCTCGTGCAGCTAAAGAAAGATGCGATGCTGGCTTTGGTGTAGGTACTACAGGTTTAGCTGTATATTTGGATTTTGCAGATGCTATAAATCGCTTAGGTCTAAAGGCTGTTGAGGCTCGTTATGGAAACTTATTCCAAATGTACGAAAAGATTGTAGATGACAATCCTTATGAAACTCCAATGATGATTTACCCTGCTATTCACTATACTATGGGTGGTATTTGGGTTGATTATGAATTGATGACAACTATACCTGGTTTATTTGCTATAGGTGAAGCTAACTTCTCAGATCACGGAGCTAACCGTTTAGGAGCATCTGCTCTTATGCAAGGTTTGGCAGATGGATATTTCGTTCTTCCTTATACAATACAAAACTATTTAGCAGATCAAATCCGTGTTCCTCGTTTCAGTACTGATTTACCAGAATTTACAGAAGCTGAAAAAGCTGTGAATGATAAGATAGCAACTCTTATGAGTGTGAAAGGGAAACGTTCGGTTGATTCTATTCATAAAGATTTAGGTCATATTATGTGGGATCTTGTAGGTATGGCTCGTTCAAAAGAAACTTTAACAGAAGCTTTGGAAAGACTAAAAGCTTTGAAGAAAGAATTTTGGAGCAATGTGTTTATACCAGGTGAAGCTAATTCTTTAAACGTAGAATTAGAAAAAGCTTTGCGTGTAGCAGATTTCCTTGAAATAGGTCAGCTTATGGCATTAGACGGTTTGGATCGTAATGAATCTTGCGGAGGACACTTCCGTCTTGAGTATCAAACTCCAGAAGGAGAAGCTTTACGTGATGACGAGCACTACTCTTATGCTGCTTGTTGGAAATATGAGGGAGAAGATAAAGAGCCGGAACTTATTAAAGAGCCGCTTGATTACGAGTTTGTTGTTCGTCAACAAAGAAACTATAAAGCATAACAGTAATGGATAAAGATATCAATATAATTGTAAAAGTTTGGCGTCAGAAAGGTCCTAAAGCCAAAGGTAATTTTGAAGAGTATAAATTAAACCAAATTTCAGGAGGAACTTCTTTCTTGGAAATGTTGGATATACTTAATGAACAATTAGTAAGTGAAGGAAAAGAGCCTATTGTATTTGATAACGACTGTCGCGAAGGTATTTGCGGTATGTGTTCTTTATATATAAATGGACATCCTCACGGACCTGATTCTCTTATTACTACTTGTCAGTTGCATATGCGTACGTTTAACGACGGAGATACTATAACAATTGAGCCTTGGCGTTCGGCAGGTTTCCCTGTAATAAAAGACTTAATGGTAGACCGTAATGCTTTTGATAAAATTATTCAGGCAGGAGGTTACGTCAATGTTAATACAGGAGGTATTCCTGATGCTAATGCAATTCCTATCTCTAAGATAGATGCTGATGAGGCTATGGATTCGGCTTCTTGTATTGGTTGTGGTGCTTGTGTTGCAGCTTGTAAAAATGGTTCTGCTATGCTTTTTGTTTCGGCTAAAGTTAGTCAGTTGGCTTTGTTGCCACAAGGTAGAGTAGAGGCTAAAGCGCGTGCAAGAGCTATGGTGTCTAAGATGGACGAATTAGGTTTTGGTAACTGTACAAACACAAGAGCTTGTGAATTAGAATGTCCAAAAGGAATTTCTATCAGCAATATTGCTCGTTTGAATAGAGAGTTTCTTAAAGCTAAATTCAGCGAATAGAATATTCTAAATTAATAGGAAAGCGTAAAACTTTTAGTTTTACGCTTTTTTTTGTTAAGAATTGATTACTTTTTCTTACTTTTGTATCTTTGTGCAGTTGTTCGATTGAAAATACTAAATATTTATCTTTGATTGCATGGTTACTTATGTTGCTAAATAACAATATTATAAATTAAATTTATTTTAAAATGAAAAACAAATTCTTATTCATTATGGTATTAATGATTGTAGCATTTCAAAATCTATCTGCTCAATCGGCTTTACCATTACCGGAGGCTAGTACCGCAGCCGAACCCAAGTGGTATTACATTCAAGTAGTAGGAGACACTGGACGTGAAAACAGAGTGTTTGCTGCTTCTGGCAGTTATTTAATCGGAGAAGCTATTAGCAAAACAAAAGATGCTCAACTTTTTCGCTTCGAGAAAAGTGGAGACAACTACATTATTATTAATAAATCTACAGGCAGTAAAGTTAATGTAGGAAAGAATGGCTCCGATGATGCGTTGGTTCTTAGTGATGCTGGTTTGGAGTTTAAGTTGGATTACCTAACCAGTTCTAAACTTTATTATCAAATAAAAGCTACAAGTCCTGTAACTGGAGGTGATGCCTCTAAATTGTGGGCGCACCAAGCAAATAGCAATAGTTCTTACAAAATCATTCTTGTAAATACAGCTTGGAATACTGGTATAAATTCTCAGTTTTCTTTTATCCCTTACGAAAACTATGTTTTTGAGTATAGTACAGACACAAACGACATTTACTATACAATAGAAAGTCAGGGTGCAAATTCTGGTTGCATTACTGATGCTTCTGGTGCAAATTCTGGTAAACTAACAGTTGAAGAACTTCAAGCAAATAAAGACAATCAGCTTTGGAAAGTTTCTTTGAATGGCACAAAGGTAAATTTCATCAATAAGGCAACAGGTAATGTTATAAATACAGAGTCGGCTATTGACGAAAATAATATGATGTATAACTTTACTCAATTATCTACAAGTGCTACATCTTCTAATGCTTGGACTTTATCTCACGTTCGTGCTGGACAGCACACAATAGCAGGTATCGAAACCGACAATGTTACAAGATACTTAAATGCTGCTTTAGATGGAACAACTCCTGATGTTTACGATTCTGCTGATTTAATTAATTCTAACTTTGCGTGGATTCTTAATAAGAAGAAAGTTACTTCATCTCTTCCTGAAGTTCAAGAAGTAGGAGAGGGTATAAACATTTATTCTATCAATAAAAGAATATTTGTAGAAGGAACAGATAGTTTTGAGGTAAGAAACTTACAAGGCATAACAGTGAACAAAAACACAGAACTTTCTACAGGTGTTTATTTAGTTACCGTTAGCGGAGTAACAAAAAAAGTAATGGTTAAATAATAAAAAACAAATAATAATGAAAAATATAAATATCTTAAGTTTAGTTGCATTGTTTATTTTGAGCTCGTTGTCGTTATCGGCTCAAACTAAATTTGTAACCTCTGTAGCTTCTAGTGAAGCTACTACTTTGACTATTAATGACGAAGACGCAACAAAGAATTTCTTCAGTTCGGCATCAAGTCAAAAATTAAAAGTAACATCTAATTTAGAACTATTTGTTAAATCTGATGTAAAATGGTGTAAGCCTACAATAAAAGCAGACACTAAAGAAGTAACTATATCTGTAGATGCAAATACAAGTAAAAGCACTCGATATGCAGATGTTACTATATATGGTAAAGATAATAAATCTGCCATCGTTAAAGTTGTTCAATTAGGAACTGAGCCTGCTATCTTAGTAAATCAAACAAGTGTATATGTAGATAATTACGCAAAAACATTTACTATAGGTATTTCAAGTAACATAGAATTTACAGTAGAAAAACCTACATGGATTACAGGTCCTGATAAAACTCCTGCAATTGGATTTAATGACTATGTGTTTACTCTTACTGAAATTAAAGATCCATATACACAAAACAAAGGTAATATTGTAATTAAAGCAAAAAATGGAGAAGTTGATCCCATTACTATACCTGTTGTTCAGGAACACGTAGGGTATCCTCGTTTTGCTGTTATCTCTGACGTTCACTTCGGAAACTCTAAAGGAGAAGGTCCGTTGGTTAAAATCCCTAAAGCATTAAAGAATATTACTTCTCATGGTAAATTAGATGCGCTTTTTATTGTTGGAGACTTAACTGAAAGCGGAACAGCTGCTCAGTATGCTCAGTTAGTACCTGTAATGCAGAATAAAGCTAACTATACAAATCCAATTGATACAATATTTTATATGCTAGGTAACCACGATAACTATTCAAATGGAGCTCACACTATTTACCAAGAAGGGCTTAAACCATTGAATGGCGGTAAACTTTATCCTCTAGATCAATATGTTGTAATCAAGGGTTATCCATTTATTATGATAAGTCAACGTAGTAGTTCAAATACTGATGCTACTAATGCATCTAACGGAACAGGCTCTTATCCTCAAGCGGTGCAAGATACAATAAGCAGTTGGATGGCAAGAGCTGCAAAAGAATGTCCTGGAAAACCAATCTTCTTCTTTACTCACGTCCCTCTTAAGTTTACTTGTTATAGTTCTTGGCCTAATGAAGGCGACGGAACAAGCTGGCCTACTTGGAGTATGAAAACATTAAATCCTATTTTGAATAAATATCCTCAAACAATAGCATTTGGAGGACATAGTCACTATCCTATCGGAGACCCTCGTTCTATTCACCAAGGAGTTAACCCTAACTCTTCTCGTGAGAATTTCTTTACAGGTATAAACACAGGTAGTTCTACTTATAGTGAAGTTCATCGCCCATCGGTGGAAGAAGGTATTCACCCTAAATATTACGACTATGTAACAGAAGCTCTAATGCTACAAATTTTAGCTAATGGTGATGTTGAGATTAGAAGATTAGATTCTTATCGTAATGTAGAGATGCTTCCTGAAAAGCCTTGGATAGTTAAAGCTCCTCATGATGGATCTATGTTCCAATACGCAGATAAGCGTGATGCTGATGATACAAATAAGGGAAATTATACTTTGCGCACAGGTTTGCCTGCGCCTGAGTTTAAGACAGGAGATGCAATAACTATTGATGAAGTTACTATGAGTACAGTTAAACTTACTTTCCCTCAGGCAACTGATGATGAGTGTGTATTCCGTTATAAAGTAGCAGTTAAAGATGAAAAAGGAGTTGAGAAAAAATCTACTTTCCAATTCTCTTATTTCTACTTAACAAAAGAAATGCCAGAAACGCTTACCGTTACTTTAAGTGGGTTGAAGGCAAAAACAAAGTATACAATAGAAGTTACGGCTTACGACTCGTATGATAATATTTCAAAAGCGATTACCAAAGAAATAACTACAGAAGACGATACAGATCCAGCAAATCAACCTCCTGCAGCTAAAGGCTTATGGTTGTTTGATGATACTTCTAATTTGTTGAAAGCAACAACAGGAGCGGCTTTAGTGCCAGGAACAGAAACAACTTCTGGAGGTGTAACAGTGGTGGCTTCTGCAGCTGATGCGAATATTGTAACTACTGCAGGTCCTACTGCTAGCAATAAAGCAGTATTAGTGCCTAAGGCAGCGTTGTTAAAAATGGTACACGGATCTTCAACAGGAGTTGGTTCATACACTTTAATGTATGATGTTAAGATAACTACAGCTTCTAAATATCGTTGTTTATTACAGACAACTCTTACAAATAAAAGTGTTGATGGAGACTTGTTTATAAATGAAAGTAATTATGTAGGTCTTAGTGCTTCTGGTTTTGGTTACGGCTCTACTAAGTTACAAGTAGACACTTGGTATCGTATAGTGTTTACAGTAAATAATGGTGTGCCTTCTGTTTATTTAGATGGTTCGATAGAAAAAGCAGGAACAGGGGCTAATGATAGATGGAAGCTTCCTATTAATGAAGTGTTGTTCTTCGCGGATAATAACGGAGAAGACAATGATATCGAAGTTGCTGAAATTAGATATTGGGATTCTGTTCTTACTGTAAACCAAATAGCAAATTTAGGTTCGGTTGAGTAAATATTCTAAATAGTTTTTATCTATATTAATACAACGCCTTGTGTCGAAATGCACAAGGCGTTTGTTGTTTACTACTATTGCTATCTTATAAGAACACCACAGTTTCTCTTAGTAGAAAGGTGAGCTGCTTCTTACTAGATAACCCTCGCCTTTGTTAGTAGAAAGGCGAGCTGCTTCTTAGTAGAGACCCGATGCCTCTCTTTATAGAACCGCCTAATCTCTCTTAGTAGAACCACCCCGTCGTTCTTAGTAGAGACACCTCGCCGATCTACTAAGAGAGAGGAGGGGTCTCTTAGTAGAGAGACGACCCTAAGTGAAGCTTTGCATTTTAAGGTGAAAAATACTTACTGAAAAGAGAGATTTCTCCTCCAAAATCAATTTCTCTTATTTGATTAGGTGGGCTTGCTTTTTATAAGGGTATAAAGTAATTTGCTTTTTTCATACTTCTACATTTCAGAGATTTACTATCTTTGAGGACGGATTAGGCTGTGATAATTTGCGAAAATTGAGAACATCGCTCTGCGTCAATCTGCCGAACGTTATGAGCAGGCTAAGTGCGGGTTCAAGAAAATGATTATGAATTTGATACGAAATTAAAATGAATAGGAAAACGATTATTTTGTTTATTTTGTGTGTATTCTCAGTAAGTTTGTGTGCACAGCAAACGGAAAACGAAAATGATTTATATTGGCAACCAGACAGAAAGATTACTTTTTCAGACTATCAGTCAGAATCAGATACAATCTGTGTAAAATATAATAAGAAATATGGTATGCAAATGCAGTCAAGCATTGGTTTTAGATGGGTTGTTGATGTCCCTAAAAAACGAAAAGGAAAGATTGATAAAGGTTATCTTGTTCCTGTTTTTTGCAAAAATTGTTCTTGTATTCTATCCGAAGATTCATTAGGACTGAAAACAGACCAATTATTATTTGATATTACAGAGGTTTGTGCAAGAAATGCGCGTAGAGAATTAGACGCTTTTCAACAGTCTGGTAATATAGATAATCCCAATGAAATGTTTTTTGTATCTGTTAAAAATAAATGGGAAGAAAATAAGAGTTCATTTTTTGCAACTGCAATTCGAGAAATATTAATTGAAAAACAAGAAGGAGCTTATGAAAAATGGAGAGCGACAACCGACGAATTGTTAGAAAAAACAAAAGAATATGCAACTAAGCCAGAAGATTGTTATAGATTTATTGTAGGCAAACCAATAGAGAAAGGTTATAAAAAGGCAAAAAATATTGTCGGAGATCTGAGAAATAAAAACGAAAAATAGATAGAACGCTATCCCATAACAAGCGATTTGTTGAATGGGGTACGTATTCTTGCAGAAAGTCTTGTCTGACTGTTTGAGAACAGAAAAATAGTTGTAATTTTGAGAAAAAATAATTAATGATATGGCAATAAGTAGAATAACAATAAAAGATCTTTTCGTTTTTAACGGCGAATTTACCGCTCAATTTTGTTCGGGAGTAAATGTTTTTACAGGCGGAAATGGCACAGGTAAAACAACACTGTTGCGTGCAATAGCAGTACGACCGATTTTAGGTTTCCCGTATCAGCCATTTGATAATACCGCCTTTTTGAATACTCCTGGTTTGAGAAATGTAAAACTAGTGGGAAAAGGGAGCGTAGAAGTTGAACCGTTTCAAGACGAGAAGTATGATAAGAATAAACATATTTTTATTCCTGTTAATGATATGCTCAGTCATCCCGAATTGTATCCTATGGCTCAACAATATCGTTTGTCGTATAACAATTCGGAAATAGATATTATAGGTAATGCTATACTTCCAATCACAAATGAAATAACTCCAAATGCCACAAAGATATTAGATATAATAAAATCAATCATTGGAGGAGAAGTCATTTATGAAAAAGATACTTTCTATATTGCAAAATCTGATGGTGCAAAAATTCCATTTGTTCTTGAAGCAAGTGGTTTTCGGAAATTTGGATTATTGTGGAAATTACTTCGTAATGGATTGCTAGAAAGCGAAAGTGTGTTGTTTTGGGATGAGCCAGAAAATAGTTTAAATCCAGAGCTTATACCTGTGCTTGTTGATATTCTACTTGAATTATCACGAAATGGCGTGCAAATATTCATAGCGACACATAGCGAAATGCTAGCAAGTTATTTTTCTGTTAATCAACAAAAAGGCGACAATGTAATGTTTTATTCGTTATACAAAAATGAACAAGAAGAAGTGAAAATAGACTCAAATGACCGTTTCGATTTGCTTAAACAGAACAAATTGACAGAAGAACCCGTAAAACTATATGAAAAAAAAATTGAAAAAGAACTAGGAAATGACTAAGAGGATTACAGAAAGTGGTATGTGTTTTATTGCTGATAATACTTTTCATATAGAGAATTCAGTCTCTTATGCTACGTTAAAAGAAAGCATAAAAACTGTAGAGTTTATTAGGGCTAAAGATGATAAACTGTTGTTTATGGAAGCAAAATCCTCTTTCCCTAATCCGAACAATCCTGTAAGTACAGCTAAATTTCAATCAGCGGTTGATGATATTTGCAACAAATTTATTCATTCTTTAAATTTATATGCCTCAATTGCGATTGGTGTAAATGGAGAATTTCCACCAGACTTCAATCCTGCAATCAAGGTATCTCTGAAATTCATCTTGATAATTAATAATTTTGAACAAAAATGGTGTATTCCGATTGAAAAAGCATTAATAAATCAACTTCGCAAATCGGAGTGTATAGCAAAAATATGGAAACCAACTGTATTTGTTATGAATCATAAAATTGCTTCAAAGCAAAATTTCATTCAATGATAAAGCAATGAAAATAAAAAAAGCTACTCCATAACAAGCAGTTAGCTGAATGGGGTGTGAACTCTTAAGAATCCCCTCACTACATCTGCCGAGCATTACTAGCAAGCTTTCTGTGCGAATATTAAAATCTAAAATTGAACAGATATGAATAAAGTAATTAAATTTTTGATTATTGTATTATTGAGTGGTTTTTCAACACTTTCATTTTCTCAGGAAATGACTCAAGAAAATTTCGATAAAGAAAGAACTGAAATTTGGGCAGATGAAGAAAGACAAATGCAGAGTATTAATGAAATATTCAGTACAAATCCAGAAAAGAAAGATAGTTTACTTGTTGAAGTCGGTAAAATTGAAAGTCAAACATATCAGAAAATGCTTAATTTGTCAATCAAATATTTATCACTTCCAGGTACTCTGAATTTTATATACAATATTCGAAATAATGTATCTAAAGATTCTCTGCAAACAGTATTAGATGTATTGCCTCTTGAACTGAAAGATTCTGAATATGTTACGCTTATTCAAAAACATATTGAAACAAATCAAGTGAAAGAAGGAGATCGCTTTTCAGACTTTGAGGCGACAGACCTAAATGGAGACCTATTCAAATTATCGACACTTCAAAATAAAAATATTCTTTTCTTATATGGAGGCTTAGGCTGTATGGGTGAAAGCGGACGAAATTATCTTAAAAATCTTTACGATTCTACTTCTCGAGAAACCTTTGAAATTGTCATATATTGTGCCGTTGAGAGTTTGGATAAATTAAAAGAAGAGAAAGAAACATTTTCCACAAATTATAATCTTGTTTCAGATTTCTTGCTGGATCATAGTCCCATTAAAATAAAATATGGAGCGCAAGCTACTCCAACTTGTTTCTTTATAAATAAGAATGGGATTATAGATATTATTTCGATAGGTTTACCTGTGAATCAATTGAATAAACTGTTTGAGATGAAAGAGTTATAATAATCAGCCAACTTACAAAAAAGCCCCAAGTGTTAAACGAAACACTTAGGGCTCTTCAATTATATAAGACTATTATCTACTGATTATTCTTGATCGAAACGATAACGAACAAATAGCTCCATAGCCTGATATTCAGCCATACCCAACTTGTCATAAGTAACAGCAGTTGCGTTGTTACGGTCTTCTGCTCTTTGCCAGAACTCGCGAGGGTCTGTTCCTGGGAATAGAGGACGGTCTTTTTGAGATTGGTGTTTGAATATCGCCATACGTTTAATGCGGCTTTCTTCTGGACTTAAAGGAACTGCCATTTGCACTTCTGCAACGTCCCATTCTTGCCAAGCTCCACGATACAACCATAGGTAACAATCGTCTAACCAAGCTTCTCCTTTTAGTTGACGAAGAGCTTCAAGTATAGCGATGAAACATACACGGTGAGTTCCGTGAGGGTCAGATAAGTCGCCAGCTGCAAATATTTGTTGAGGTTTTACCTCTTGCAATAACTTTTTAATAATGTCGATGTCAGCCTGACTTACAGGTGCTTTTTTAACTGTACCTGTTTCGTAGAAAGGAAGATTTAAGAAGTGAGTTCTTTCTTCTGGTATACCTAAGTAACGACAAGCCGAACGAGCTTCACCCTGACGAATTGCTGTTTTACAAGCTGCAATATAAGGAAGATCTACTTCTCCTGGTTTTTTGTTTTTGAAGAAGTCAAGCGTGTCAGCATAAGCTGTTTGTGCTTTACTTTCATCAAATTTATAAAGAGGAGCGATGTCGCGAATGAAGTCTAAGAAGCGAGTTACCTCATCATCAAACACTGCGATGTTACCAGATACTTGATAAGCAACGTGCACTTCGTGTCCGTGTTCAGATAAACGAGCAAGAGTTCCTCCCATCGATATAACGTCATCATCTGGGTGAGGACTGAATACTACAACTTTCTTAGGAAATGGATTAGCTCTTTCAGGACGAGTGCTATCATCTGCGTTAGGTTTTCCACCTGGCCAGCCAGTGATAGTGTGTTGTAAATCATTAAATACTTTAATGTTTATCTTGTTAGCAGGTCCGAATTGAGATACTAATTCGCCCAAACCGCTATCGTTATAATCTCTTTCTGTAAGTTTAAGAATAGGCTTTTCTAATTTGTCGCACAACCAGAAAACTGCTTTTCTTATTAGTTTGTCGTCCCAAGCAACCGAGCCTATTAACCAAGGAGTTTTAATACGAGTAAGTTCGGCAGTAGAAGCAGTGTCGAAAATGAAAGCTGTGTTTGGGTGTTGTTGAAGAATAGAAGCTGGAAGCATTTCTGTAACGCCACCTTCTATTACTTTGCGTATAGTTTTAGCTTTTCCTTCACCCCAAGCCATAATGATTATTTTCTTAGCTTCCATAATAGTTCCTATACCCATTGTTATGCTGTGGTTTGGAACATTTTCTTCGCCAAAGAACGAACTTGCAGCACCCATACGAGTAGAGTAGTCCATAGTTATTAAGCGAGTGCGAGAAGTAAACATAGAACCAGGTTCGTTAGAACCTATTTGTCCGCGTCCGTCTAATCCTAATAACTGTAAATCGATTCCACCTACCTCTTGAATAAGCTTTTCGTAGCTTTCGCAGAATGTAGATATTTGATCTTTGTCTAAATCGCCAGGGATAAGATGAATGTTTTCGGGTAGAATGTCTACTTCATTAAAAAGATATTCGTGCAAGAAGCGATAATGGCTTTGATACGAATCTTTTTCGATAGGATAGTATTCGTTTATGTTAAAAGCTATAACATTTTTGAAACTAAGACCTTCAGTTTTGTGAAGCTCAGTTAAGTGTTCGTAAACACCTACAGCCGTAGAGCCTGCAACTAATCCTAAAACACACATTTCGCCAGCTTGCGCTTTTTCTTTAATCAAGTCGGCAACTTGTTTGGCAACTAATTCCGAAGCCACATCTGCATCTGAAAAGATTGAGATAGGCACTTTTTCGTAACGCTTTTCAATATTTTCCATAATATTCTGTTTTTTATTTGTTTTTAAGCAACAAAGATAATCCTTATTTTCCTTATTTTTATTATTTTTGCGAGAATCCTCTGCGATTAGAGGCTTTTTTTAAGTTTGGTCCAATATGAATATATCAACAGAACTTCTTCTTTTAGTTATATCGGTTCTTTTCTTTATTAGTCTTTTGGCTACAAAGACTGGTGCGCGCTTTGGCATTCCGGTATTATTATTGTTTTTGGGTATAGGTATGATGTTCGGAACCGATGGTTTCGGAATAGAATTTCACAACTACGGTATCGCTTCATCTATAGGCTCTATTGCCTTGTGTGTTATATTATTCTCTGGCGGTTTAGATACCAAGATACAAGACATTAAGCCTGTGGCCGCTCAAGGAATACTTTTAGCTACGTTAGGCGTATTGCTTACTGCTCTTATTACAGGTAGCTTTATTTATTATTTAACTCTGTATTTCTTTCCCTCGTTAAGTCTTTCGTTTCTCGAATCATTGTTGTTGGCTTCTGTGATGTCGTCGACCGATTCGGCTTCTGTCTTCTCGATATTAAGGGGCAATGGCATAAGGCTTAAAAATAACCTCCGACCTATGTTAGAGTTAGAGAGCGGAAGCAACGACCCTATGGCTTATATGCTCACTATAATTCTTATTCAACTTATAGGAAGCGTTGATGTGGGAAGCCCAGATTATACCAAAGCTCTGTTAGACTTCTTTTTGCAGTTCTCTATCGGTATTGTTGCAGGATATATATTAGGACGCTTAGCTGTTATCGTTATTAATAAAATCAACTTAGACAACGATTCGTTATACCCCATACTGCTTTGCACTTTCGGCTTTTTCATCTTCTCGGCAACCTATTTCCTTAAAGGGAACGGATACTTGGCAGTTTATTTAGCCGGTTTAGTGTTAGGCAATTCCAAGTTTGTTCATAAGAGGTCGTCATTGCGTTTCTTCGATGGTTTGGCGTGGATAAGTCAGATGCTAATGTTCTTAACCTTAGGGCTTTTGGTTAATCCTAAAGACTTAGGACCCGTTACGGTAGTTGCTCTAATAATAGGTGTGTTTATGATTGTTGCAGGGCGACCATTATCGGTATTCATTTCTTTATTGCCATTCCCGAAGATGAAGGTTAACGACAAGTTATTTATCTCGTGGGTAGGGCTTAGAGGAGCCGTTCCTATAATATTTGCGATACTTCCTTTAGCTGCGGGCTTAGAAAAGGCTCCGGTAATATTCAACATAGTGTTTTTTATAACCTTACTGTCGCTGCTTGTGCAAGGAACCACTCTTAGCCGTGTGGCAAGTTGGCTGAATTTGGCAAAGAAAGGGAAAGACTTCTCGACGTTTAAGGACTTTGATGTCGAGTTTTCGGAAGATATTAAATCTACAATGACAGAAATAAGCTTAACCACCAATATTCTTGCTAATGGTAATCGCCTAATGGATATGCCGCTGCCCGACCAAACATTAGCCGTTATGGTAAAGCGAGACAATCAGTACTTTATTCCTAAAGGGAACACCGAATTGCACTCGGGCGATAAACTGCTGGTTATTACTAATGACGAAAATGCTCTTATAGAGACTTACAAAAACTTAGGTATTAAAAATTATAGATTAAGACGTAATTAAAACTATGTTGTATTCTGCCAATTCTCCCAAGCGATACGCCGAACAAAAAAGCGTATTAGGTTTAACCTGCCCTCCTATAGATTGTGTTAAAATAGGAATTATCGGACTCGGAGTTAGAGCCACAAGAGCTATAAAACGCTTTATGCACATCGAAGGCGTAGAGATAAAAGCTATTTGCGATGTTGTTCCTCTTAACATAAGTCAGGCGCAAAGCATAATATCTCAGCACAACAAACCTAAAGCCGACGAATATGTGGGCGATGATGCTTGGAAGCTTGTTTGCCAACGAACCGACCTACACCTTATATATATATGCACCGATTGGAAAAGCCATACGCCAATGTCGGTCTACGCAATGGAATGCGATAAGCACGTAGCCGTAGAAGTGCCTGCCGCAACAACCGTCGACGAGTGTTGGCAGTTGGTAAACACAGCCGAAAGAACGCAAAAGCACTGTATGATGCTCGAAAATTGTTGCTACGATGCCTTCGAACTTACCACCCTCAATATGGTAAAACAAGGCTTGTTCGGAGAAATAATACACGCCGAAGGAGCATACATTCACGACCTAAGAGAGCGCATACTATCGAACGAATTCGGAATGCGAAGAGGTGGTAATTGGCAAACAAACTACAATGCCCAACATACCGGAAATCCTTACCCCACACACGGATTTGGTCCGATATGTCAAGCCCTAAACATTCATAGAGGCGATAAACTGAAAAGACTTGTCTCTATGTCGTCCAAAGCAATAGGAATGACGCTCTATGCCGAAGAAACGTATGGACAAAACTCGCCCGAAGCCAATCAGAAATACAAACTCGGAGATATGAACACCACTCTTATCTACACCGAGCAGGGAAAAACCATACTCATTCAGCACGATATATCAAATCCGCGCCCATACAGTCGCATACACCTGCTGAGCGGAACAAAAGGCTATACACAAAAATATCCGGTTAAGCAATTCGCATTTCACCCCAACCCCGATTACGTTCTTAACGAAAAGGAGATGAGGGATTTGCTGGAGCAATATCAACACCCATTCTTAACCACGTATGGAAAGCAAGCCAACGAAATATGTCCCGATCGCCCTTGGGATTTCATAATGGACTCACGACTAATACATTGTTTGCGCAACGGATTACCATTAGATCAAGATGTTTACGATGCCGCCGAGTGGTCGTGCCTGGTAGAGCTTACCGAGGAATCAGTTCTGGGAGGAAATATCCCTATTGAGATACCCGACTTTACAACCCTTGAGTCGCAGGGCTTACGACCCTTGAGTCGCAAGGCTTGCAACCCTTGAGTCGCAAGGCTCGGAACCCTTGAGTCGTAAGGCTCACGACTCAAGAGTCGCAAAACGCCCTACTAAGCACGCCCCTTCGCCATTGTACTTGAAAAAAGTTCCTTTTCGTTGAATATTTCATACTTTCTATTGCAATTATTAAAAAATTAGATACCTTTGGGCTGTGGTATTGTATACCATAAAGATTATATAATAAAAATACATTAAATAAACCATGAAAATATATCGTTATTTGCTATTGTTGCCTATGCTTTGTTTGCTTTACTCTTGCAACAACGACGAAGGCTTTGGAGGTAGCTCAACCTTAGAAGGTTATGTCTATAAAATTGTTCACTCTGATGATAATTTTGCATTCGCAACAGATACATTCCCCGCTTTAGACGAGAGGGTTTTTCTTCAATACCCCGACGATTTAGAAGACATACGAACCGACTCGGCAGGTAAATACAGAGTTAATTACTTAAGAAGTGGCACTTACTCAGCTTACGCAATATCGAAGTATGCCGACGATAGCCAACAAGCAGAAGTTGTGAAGGTAAAAGTTAGCGGTAGCCTTACCGTAGCCGATACCATATTTATACATACAGGCAAAGCAAACGGAACGGCTATGATTAGAGGTTCGGTTTATGCAACCTATTGGCACAATGGCAAATATCAAGGACAAGGTCCTGCATTGGGCGAACGAGTATTCATAAAACACGCCGGACAAGATGCCTATTTCGACGACATTAGAGTAAGCGATAAAGGAGTGTTCATCTTTCAAAAGCTAACACCAGGCGTATACGAAATCCACGCAATTACAACCGACAAAGACACTCGCGTGCCAGCAACAATAGTGCAAACAATAGAGATAACTGAAACAGGTATTATCTACGACTTGCCTAAAGAAATAGAGGTAGGCGACGAGCAATATACCTTTCACATTAGTGTAATATAACAACAATGAAACTTATAAAACAATATTTGGCAGGGCTAATAATAGTCTTACTTGTGGGAGCTTACTTTGTAAATATAGTAGCTCAGAATCATCTCGACAGTCCGGGCATAGACCCAAAGCGAGAAGACCGTAAAAATATGACTCTTAAGGAGTTCAATATGGACGCTAAAGGTAAACGTAAGTGGTTAGACCGTGAAGCTACTTGGAATGCCGACGGATATAAAATAGAAGATATTGAGTATGCTGTTTACGGACAAAAAGAGCGTATAACATACGAATACAACGACAAAAATCAGTGTATACGTGAGAACGTTTATAACGATAAGAATAAACTATCGAGAATACGCAAGATTGAATATCACGAAAACGGTAGAAAGAAGATGCAGTATAACTATAATCCCGACGGAAAGCTCTTCTCTACCAAAACGTTTGAATATACACAACGCCCAGAATAGTATAAATATATATTAGATGTTGACAAGAATTACAGCTATTTTAGAAGAGATGGACTCCATTACGTTAGACGAAATGAAAGATATTCGTTTGATGGACCGTATCGACTCTAAGTTTGTTGCTTCGGTGGAGCATCTGCCAACCTTATTGGAGATGATGAAACCTTATTTTAAGGTGCAGGTAAACAACGGAACAAGGATAGCGCCTTATACGACTCAATATTTAGACACTCCCGAAAAGGATATGTTTGTTATGCACCAAAACGGGAAGCTTAACAGGCAAAAGATAAGGATACGCTCGTATGTCGATTCTAATATATCGTTCTTAGAAATAAAGAACAAAAACAATAAGGGAAGAACCAAGAAGATACGTGTGCCAGTAGATATGACACATATCGAAACTATTAAAGACTTAGAAGCTAACATAGAGTTTCTGGATAAGAATGCCAACTTCGAGGCTTTAAGCCTACAGCCTTCTTTGGCAAACACTTTCAATAGAATAACGTTGGTTAATAATCGCAAAACAGAGCGTATAACTATAGACTTAAATCTTAAGTTCTCTAACTATAAAACAGGAGAGGAAAAGGATTTAGGCGAAATAATGGTTCTCGAACTAAAGCAAGATGGCTGGCAACATTCCGACTTTAGAGATATATTAACAGAACTAAGAATAAAAAAGACTCCATTTAGTAAATACTGTATGGGAATGGTTTATACCGACCCCGATATTAAAGCTAATAGATTTAAGCCACGACGCATTAGAATAAATAAACTATAACAATCAAATAAAATGACTCAAGCAGATTACGATCCTACTATTGTTCAGGAATTCACTCAGGCTTTAGCCGAAAAAGGACCTTCGTTTATGGGGGTATCTCTTTATGACCCAAATATCTTGTTAATGCTATTAATAAGATTTGCCGCTAACTTGTTAGTGTGTTGGATAATCATTCAGTTCTTCTATTACAGAAAGAGTGTAAGAAAAGATTACTACTTCACTTTTATGTTGTTTAGTTGTACCATCTTCTTACTTCTATTCATTCTTCAAAACCTTTCGATGGAGTTTGGCTTCGCATTAGGGCTATTCTGTATCTTCGGAATGATAAGGTATCGAACCGAAACGGTCGCCATTAGAGAAATGACTTATTTATTTGTGATAATAGGTATCTCGGCAGTGAATGGTTTGTCGATGGACGTAGACTACACTACATTAACTGTGGCTAACTTACTATTCATAGCTATAATATGGGTATTAGAAAGTAATAAGTTTGTAAAACACACTTCAACTAAGATAGTTCTTTACGAGAAGATAGCATTAGTAAAGCCCGACAAACACGCCGAACTTATTGCCGACTTGAAAGATAGAACTGGATTAGATGTAACCAAAGTTGAAGTTGGACATATAGACTTCCTTCGTGATGTAGCTTTCTTGAAGGTATATTACAAAGTAAACAGCGACGAAATAAATACAATAGATACTATTACTCGCTTTTCTTAAAGCTTAGATGAATAAAAGACACACCATATTATTAATTATAATCTTTTCTTTTTGCGCTTCCATTGCGAATGCTCAGAAGGATACCGACTTGGGGGCTTCTCTATCGTTTGAAGCCGATAAGGAACTAAGCCGCTTCTTCAGACTCTCTTTTGAAGAGGAGATACGTTTAGTGAATAGTAATAGATATGGTTTCGACAGAAGTGCTACGGCATTGGGTCTCGATTATTCGTTCTTAGAGAAAAAGGCTAAAGTAGGTGTGGCGTATTCGTTTCTGTATTTATACAATAGCGACTATTTGTTTGAGTCTCGTCATCGTTTCTATGTAAATCTGTCTTACAAAGAAGATGTTGGTAGTTTTACTCTTTCTTGGAGAGGACGTTTTCAAGGAACAGTGCGCGACGAAAACAGAGGTAGTTACAATGTAAATCCTAAATATGTTTTAAGGAACCGCTTTCAAGCCGAATATAACTTTTGGAAATCTCGCTGGACTCCCTTTGTTTCTTGCGAAATAACTAATCCTGTTAATGATTCTCGTTACGATCTTTCTCGTTTGCGTTTCCAAGGAGGAACGGAATACAGATTATATCGCAATACTTACTTAAGCGGATATGTTCGTTACGATGTTAATTACGAAAAGGCGGACAATAATCGCCTATCGGTAGGGTTTACTTATAGAATAAAGTTGTAAAACAATACTATCTTACTTCAAAGTCTATCAATATAGGCAAATGATCACTAAATCCTTTCTCGTGCTTGTAGCCGTGAAAGGATTTTTTAGGTCGTAAACCACCGTTGGTTTTGTCGGGAGTAAGAAGGAAATCTGCCTGAAAGATGCGAGCGGAGTTTGTTTTGATGTGGAATCTTTTATCCGCGTCTAATAGAGTAGTCGAAACCAGAATTTGATCTAAGAAGTTCCACTCACCTTGATATTTATAGCTCCCAACTTTACTTTCTTGCTGTAGTGCGCGAAAGGGATTATACATCTGCGATTCGCATAACAAAAGCATACTCTTGTCGGAAGGCTGGTCGTTAAAGTCGCCCAACACAATAATATTTGCATTGTCTCTTAGTGCAAACAAGCTATCAATCTTTTGTTTTAAGATAGAAGAAACATACATTCTATCGTTTTCGGTTTGCTGGTGTCCTCCTCTTCGTGAGGGGAAATGGCAAACAAACACATCTAAAGTATCGGAAGTCTTTATCAATCCTGTAACATAGAGAATGTCTCGGGTTTTCTTCTCTCTGTTATCAGGGAAAGATACTTGTATGGCATTGTGATAAAGATACTTGAATTGATGACACTGGTAAAGCAGGGCAGTGTTGATACCTCTGGCATCTGGCGAGTTTGTTATAATATAATTGTATTTTGCATTGCGAATAGGAGAGTGCTTAGTTAGCTTAATAAGCACGCTGTCGTTTTCTACCTCACATAAACCAATCAAAGCCGGGAAACTCCATTCACCTGCCGAAGTAATTACTTTAGATAAGTTGTTAATCTTTGTGTAGAAGCGACTGTTAGTCCACCGTCTCAAGCCATTGGGAGTAAATTCATCGTCTTGCTTGTCTGGGTTATCCTTAGTGTCGAAGAGATTTTCCACATTATAAAACATCACTCTAAAGTCTTCGTTCTGAGCTATAGATGAAGACGTAAACAAAAGAAAAAGAATGATTAAGTATAGGTTTGGTTTCATCGGGTTTTAGTTTGGTTATGGTTCTGTGTTAGCAGTTTCGATGTATTCATTTGCCCCTATGTCGGGATTTTCATCTGTAAGTCTGCTATTTCCTTTGATGTCTAAAGGTAAAGTATTTGCTATCGCTTTATTGGCTTTGCTTCGAGCTGGCGACTTCTCGGTAAGAGAAAAGTCGTATTTAAATGTTACTTTGTTGTCTTTGTCGATTAACAAAGCATTAAACTCTGGGTTTTCTCCTATCACACAATTAACAACACTCGCTTCGGGGCTGTCGGGGTTGTCGTTCTCTCCGTTAGGTATCAAGCAATTTTCAAAGAAATAAGACAGATTAGCCTTGTCGCTCTCATAGATAGTTATTCGGGACGAAGTTTTATCTTTAGTTCCCCAAACCAAACTATTAAAGAAATTCGCTTCTAAAGGATAGAAAACAGAGTCGGTCTTCGAATCTATCTCTGTAATATGCTTATTACTTAAGAATACGGTTTGATTGTCAGAAGTGCCCCAGCCGTATTCGTTGCTACTGAAGTAATGGTTAGCTATAGTGCAATGAGTAAAGTTGTAGTTTCCTCCTATTAAATTCAGCAAGGTTTTTTGAGAATTAGTAAACTCGCAATTCTCAGCGTTTATATTGCAGTTGACAGAATTAATAAGATAGCCTTTGAAGTTAGTAAGAACAACATTATTCAAAGACGCTTTAATTGAAGAAGTCTCCGACTCTTTAAAGTTTAATCCGTAATAGCCATTGCGAATATGAGTGTGTTCAAGTTCATTATTGTAGCTGTCTTCGCCGAAAGTGATGCCGCCCCATTGACCAGGTATTAGGTCGTACGGAATATTTACCATACTGTCGAATCTGTCGGCTCTTATAACAATCGGCTTCTCTAAACTTCCTTTAGCCTTTAGCGTACCGTCTATTTTTATTTTAGAACCGCCGTGCATATAAAATACCGTTCCTTCAGTGATGTTTAGGGTAACATTTTTATCAACAACCAGACTATCGTAAATCAGATAAGGCTTGTTGTTAAGCAGAGTAGAGTCTGTGTTTATAATCATACCATTGCATACGTAAACATCTTGTGCCGACGCTTCTATAATAACTTTCTGATTAACGCCATTGGTGGTAAACACAATGTTGTCGGAAATGTGTTTGGGTTCGTTGGTGTTGTTTTCTATTGGTTTTGCATCAATAAACACATATATACTGTCGTTCTTTTTAATCTCTATATTACTGATATCCTGCCCTGCCTTCCCATTTACATTTATCTTAAAAACACTATTACTTCCTCCCTCTAAGTAAACGGAAGATATAAGTAAGTTTTCTGAGTTCTTATTATACACCTTGAAAGATTTGAAAGGAGTATTTATTGTAGAAATAATTGTGTCGAAAGCTATTGTATCGGTTGAGAAAGTAAGTCTTTTATTAGGGTTTGTAGAATAGTTTTCAAACCCATCGTCGCACGAATACAAGATGGAAGCCAAAACAAATACAATGGGAAGTAATAATATATATATATAGCGCATAATTTACTAATTGAATTAAAGATAAAACGATGAAAGTTGAGTTTTATTGTAGTGCTTTCGTGGATAAAACCGTATCTTTGCGCATCAACATATTTGTTTTTTATTAGAAAATAAGCTGTTTATGGAAGTTTTTCACGGAGGATATAGTCCCGTTGCGAGTCCTGAAATCAGGGAAGGAAAGTATGCCAAATTCAAACACCCAACGCATCAGATAAATTTGTGTACTCCAGCAGCATTAGAATGTTTAACCTTTATAACAAGCGAGGAGGTAGAGAAATGATAGGAAGAGAAAAGAAAGAATATAATGACCTTTTCTTTGTTTGCAGTCTGATAGAGTATATTGGACGTAAAACAAAAAATCATCGCAATGTAGTTGTTAATGCAATAGGTAAAGAGAAGTTGCAGCATTTATACGATTTGGCTGATGTGTATCATAGCGAGAATATAGATAAATTAAGCGATGAGTTAACAGCAGAATATGCCATAGAAAAAGGGCAGTTCGATAATGTTGCGGCAGGGAAATATGCTATCCCCACTCATTGGGATATTGGCAAGGTGTACAAACGCTTAATCGTTGATGTTGCCGAAAAACAAAACAAGGAACCGATTGATGCTCTTGTGGAAGTGTATAACTCGTGGCTCTCTCCTAAAATAGAAGATTTTAATAGTAGCCTTTACTACGAAAGCCCTGGTTACTTATACGCATCATACAGCGAAGGTGAAGTTTTGTAATCCGAAGTTGTCGCTTCGCGCCAGTTCTTAGTTCTTCACTCTGTCCCCGTAGGCAACGCTTCGCTCGCCGTACGGCTATGGAATTTTTACCCTTTGGTAGCCCTAACTTTTAGTTTTTATCTTTTAACTTTTAACTTTTTTTCTTGCTTGTCTGTCGTTTCATACTAATGAAACAGGTTGTTTTGTTAGTATGAAACAAAGTGTTTCACCTATATGAAACAAGTGTTTTCAAACCGAGAAACGAATTATATCAAACCGCGAAACGGATCGTTTCAAAGTATGAAATGGATTATGTCTATGAAACAAAAAGCGAAACGGCTTGAAGTAGGCTGTTTCGCTAATGTTGTTATGAAGTTAAAGTTTTACCGGACAGCAATACAAAATAATAGAAAAAAGAGAAGTCTTGTGAAAATAAGTAAGTAGAGAAAATAAAAAAACCGCTAAGATTATCTCTCAGCGGTATACGTGTTTTGTTTACACAAAGATACAATATGAAAAGGCGTTTGTCAAGTGTCGATTAACAAACGTTTACAACTGTTAATGTGTTAACCCTTCGCTACTTAAAATCTTTATCAAGAAGTTCCACCATTTTTCGACTGAAGAAATTTGCATCTTCTCGTCGGGCGAGTGCGCCCCGGTAATTGTTGGTCCGCAAGAGATGGCGTCTAATTTAGGATTTTTCTCTAAGAATAAACCACATTCCAAACCCGCGTGTATCGAAACGATGTGAGGTTCTTTGCTTTCCAACTCTTTATACACATTATTAAACACCTTTAGAATAGGAGAGTCGGCGTTAGGTTTCCAGCCCGGATAGCCATCTGTAGAGTAGGCTTCTGCTCCTCCTAATAAAAATGCGGCAGTTATCATATCGGCGGTATTGTTCTTGGCAGAGGCGGTAGAACTTCGCTGACTTGTAGTAACTACTATCTTATCATCTCCTCTCATTTTTACCGAAGCAAGGTTTGTAGATGTTTCTACAGTACCAGGCATATCGAAGTTCCAACCCATTACTCCGTGAGGAAGAGCGTAAAGGGTAAGAATAAGTTTGTGTCCTGTTTCGTTATCAATGCAACATTGAGGAGCCTCAGTAGATGAAATGCTTAATTTTACTGCTCTATCTTCCATAGGAAGTTCAACTTCTAAATCGGCTTGTAAAATGTTTAACAAAATAATAGCTCTTTCTTTATGAGAAGACGGAATGCCTGCTCTAACGCGCGCTTCGCGAGCAATAGCATTGTGAAGATTTCCTCCATCGATACCAGATAAAACAATATTAGTTTCTTTCATCAAAGAATATAAATAGCGTGCCAGAATTTTATTAGCATTACCTAACTCTTTATGAATATCGCTTCCCGAATGTCCTCCTTTTAGATTTGAAACAGTAAACTCGAACCAGAAATATCCTTCAGGAGCCTGAGTTATTTCGTAAGAGAAAATCCCCAAAGTGTTTTTGCCTCCAGCGCAGCCAATACAGAACTCTCCCCAATCTTCATTGTCTAAATTTATAAGAATATCTCCATCTAAAAACTTAGGCGAAATATTGTTTGCTCCATTAAGTCCGGTTTCTTCATCGGTTGTAAATAAAGCAACTAAAGGTCCGTGTTCTATTTCGTCAGAAGCTAATATTGCTAACGAAGCAGCAATGCCTATGCCATCATCTGCACCAAGAGTAGTCCCTTTTGCTTTAACCCAATCTCCATCAATGTATGTTTGAATAGGATCAGAGTCAAAATCAAAGTCAACATCATTGTTTTTCTCACAAACCATATCAACGTGCGATTGTAAGATTATTGTTTTATAATTCTCTCTGCCTTTGGTTGCTGGTTTCTTAATAATAACATTAAGAGCTTCGTCTTTCTCGACTTCTAAATTATGCTCTTGAGCAAACTTTATTAAGAAATCGACTATCTTACCTTCTTTCTTAGAAGGACGAGGAATTTTAGTTACTTTGTCGAACAACGACCATAATGCAACAGGCTTTATATCTTTAACTTCCATAAATTATTTATTAAGTATTTATAAAAACTTATTTGAAACGATAAAGAAACAAAAAAAAGATACAATAATCAACTAAAACATATTTTTTAATAATAAAAACTTTTATATTTGCGACGTGAAAACAATAGCTGTAGTACTTATATTATCTTTTATACTTCTAACTGCAAGTATGTTGCTCTTAGGAATTAATGTTTTCTTCACAAAGAAGAGGAAGTTTCCTAACACTCACGTTAGTGGAAATAAAGCGTTACGAGATAAAGGTATTCACTGCGCAACAACTCAAGATAGAGAGGAAAGAAAGAAAAAGAATCTCTTTGAGTTAATGGACAAACAAACTAATGCTCAAATATAAATTATGACAAACGTAAAGAAAATCTTCGGTGGGATTTTTACAATGGCAGCGTTATTGCTGTTTACACAATGTGAAAATAAAGAAACTCAAACTGTTTCCGAAACAGTTAAATTTAACGATACAATCCCTTGTCGTTTACCTATTGCATACGTAGATCAAGATTCGTTATTGTATCACTTCGATTTGTATAATAGTATGCAAAGAAGTTTGGAGAATAAGTACAATAAATACCAAAACTCGCTAAGTTCAGAGGCTAAGAAGTTTCAAGACGAGGTAAATCTATTTCAACAAAAACTTCAAAACAATGCTTTCCTTACTCAGGATAGATTCAGTCAAGAAGAGACTCGACTTCAAAGAATGCAACAAGATTTAGAAAAGAAAAATTATCAGATACAACAGGATATGGCACTTGAATATAAGGTTATGGAAATGCAACTTGCCGATTCTGTGAGATTAGGTATGAAGGAATATAATAACCCTCAAAAGTATCAACTTATATTGGCTAAGCATAGCGGACTTTTAGTGTTTTATGCCGACGATCAATATGATATAACTAACGAAGTAATTGAGTTTTTCAATAAACGCTTTAAAGTCGAAAAGTAATTGATTTTTTCATTTTTATACCCCTGTTTGTGTAATTAAACAATTAGCAAGCAGGGGTCTTTTTTTATTATTATGAATATAAGAGTTGTTATACCTTGCTACAATGAGCCAACAATGTTGTCTACTATTGAAAGTCTTCTGCTATGTAATAAAGAGGATATACATATAGAGGTTATTGTTGTTGTCAACTCTTATCTTATTTCTTCATCTGAAATAATAAAACAAAACCAAAACACTTACACACAATTAAAGAGTGTTGCGCAAGCAAATAATAGCTCTACGTTTTACATTACACCTTTATATATAGATAATATACCAGGACATCAAACCGGGGCAGGGCTTCCTCGAAAGATAGGAATGGATAAAGCGGTTAATGATTTTTATGAAGAAAATAATCCGGAAGGAATTATCGTAAGTCTTGATGCCGATACAACAGTAGAGTTAAACTATTTCGAAGAGATATATTACAACTTTAAGAAATATAATCTAAAGTCGGCAACAATAGAGTATCATCACCCTACCGAACATCTTCCAGAAAATGATAAGCTAAGAATAGCTACCGAAGCCTACGAAGAATATCTTAGATATTATCGTGCCGCATTAGAATATGCAGGTTATCCTTATGCTTACTATACTATAGGCTCGGCATTTGCAGTAACGGCAAAAACTTACAAACAGGTGGGAGGTATGGGAAAGCAACAAGCTGGCGAGGATTTTTACTTTCTACAAAAAGTATTTCCTTTAGGTAAAACAAAGTTTATAAACACAACTAAGGTTTATCCTGCGGCTCGCATATCAGATAGAGTTCCCTTTGGTACAGGTCCGGCAATAGCAAAAATGTTAGAAGAAAATCAATTATATAAACTTACCTATCAAGTTAAAGCTTTCGAAGAGCTGAAACAATTGTTTGACTTACTCGATTCGTTTTTCAAACAGACTTCCGAAGATGTTGTTATGCAGTGCAAAATATTGCCAAAGCATCTTCAAGCCTTTTTGTTGGAAGACGATTTCTTTTCTAAAGTAGAAGAAATAAATCAACATACCTCATCTGTAAATAATTTTAAGAAACGCTTCTTTAATTACTTCAACGCATTTAAGATACTTAAATATCTTAATGCCGTACACCCAAACCCTTACCAGTTAACGCAAGTGAAAGAACAAATAAGTCTTATCTTGCCCATTTTATAAAAAAGTTGTGTAATTTTGTTTACTCTATAAATAAGGTATGAGCAAGTGGAATAACTTCAAAACAAAATACTCTTCAGAATTTTTCAAACATTCTGCTACATTGTTGTCGTCGAATGTGGTTTCGCAGATTATATCTTTTGCTGTTTACCCAGTGTTAACGCGACTTTACAATCCTGATATTTTTGGTAACTTTGTTTGGCTTGTTAGTGTGTCAAGTATACTAACGATTCTATTTACTGGTAGATATGAATTAGCTATAGTTTTACCCAAGTCGAAAAAAAAAGCAATGTCGTTATTTCAACTTGCATTTATTATAAACATATCCTTTTTTGTAATTTCTTTTATCTTGTTTGCTTTAGGCGGAAATAGATTTGCGGTGTTTTTAGAGGAGGAGAGTTTGACATCTTTGTTGCCGTTAGTGCCAGTGTTTGCTTTTTTGGGGGCATCGTGGCAAATTCTAAATCATTTTTTTATAAGAGAAAAAAGATATTATAATATTAGTAGCTACAATGTTGTACAAAGCATAACTAACGCATCGGTAAAATGTTTTCTTGGGATAAAAGGATTTGTTAAAACGGGCTTGATAATAGGACAGTTATCTGCTCAATTTTTAGCTTTAACAATAAGTGTATTGTTGGGGCAAAAAGCTTTTAAGGGATTTTTCAGTATTGATAGGAGTTTGATAAAAGAAGTGGCAAAAGAGTATTCTAATTTCCCTAAATTTTCTCTGCCTCACGGTCTTTTGAATATATTAAATTTGCCTGTTTTGATTTTGCCTTTTTATTTTGATATGGAATTGGTGGGATTGTTTTCGTTGGCAATCACAATAGGGCAAAGTCCGGTAGTTCTACTTGGCGGTTCGGCTTACCAAACATTATTACAGCGAATTTCTAAAAAAGTGCAGACGTTACAAAATATAAAAACAGATTGTATCAAGTTTTGTAAAACTTGTAGTTTTGTGCTTGTTCCTCTTCTAATTCTATTTATGTTTATTCCAGAAGGAGTATTTACTTGGGCATTTGGAGCTGAGTGGAGTGGAATAGGTCTTGTGTTTAAGCTCATAGCACCTTGGTTGTTTGTTCGTTTACTTGTAAATGCATTGTCTTTTATCCCAGATATATTTTTCAAACAAAAAACAACTATGATAATAGAAGTGTTTTTTGTTTTGTCTCGAATAGGCGTTTTGTTTGTTGGTGTTTATTTTAATAGCTTTATCTTGTCGGTAGCTTTATTTTGCATTTTGTCGTTTGCTGTTATACTGGGTAAGCTTATTTGGTATTTTTATTTAATTGGAAAATATGAATTGTCATTAAAATAATATTATGAAATCTATCTTAAACAATATAGCAAAATTTATTATCCATCGAGCTTATCCTCAGTTTAAGCGTCGTAAAGAATATGCTTCTTATGGATTAATACTTAAACGATATTTCTTTCTTCAGAAAATAATAGGATTTAATCGTAGTGTGCCTTGGCCTGTCCATTTTACTTCTGTTGTTAGAGGTTGGGAGAGTATCGAAAAAGGAATTTGTTGCGACCCTGGCGATAATCCGGGTTTGTATATAAATGCTTCTGGCGGATTAAAACTTGGTAATAATGTAGCGATAGGAGCAAATACCTCCATAACTACGGTAAATCATTATAAATACGACCATAGAAAACAAGGATATAAAAAGGGAATCACAATAGGCGATAATGTGTGGATAGGTGCAAATTGTTCTATAACAGCAGGAGTAACTATAGGTGATAATGTAGTAATAGGAGCAGGTTGTACAGTAAGAGAAAATATTCCGTCGAATGTTGTAGTTATTGGTTCGGCGAGCAACTTAGAGATTATTCCTAAAAAGAAAGATTATGAATGGGATTGTACTAAAGAAGAATTAATGTAAAAAATATAATTATGATTTTGAACGAAAGAGAAACAAGACGCCAACATATTTTGGAAGTGGCGAAACAAATGATGACAGCGGCACGCACCGCTCCAAAGGGTAAGGGTATAGATATTATAGAGATAATAACAGTGGAAGGAGATGATATTAAAACTCTTTCGGAGAAAACATACAGTTTGGGCGAAGAAAAAGGCTTTAAGTTTATGTTTCGCGATGCCGAGAATATTTTATCTGCAGAAGCTGTAGTTCTTATTGGAACACGCTCGCAAACTCACGGACTTAATTGTGCTCATTGCGGATTTGATACTTGTGCCGAAAAACCAGAACATATTCCTTGCGCTATAAATACTATAGATGTGGGTATTGCTATTGGTTCGGCTTGCGCTACCGCTGCCGATTTACGGGTAGATTCTCGAGTTATGTTTTCTGTTGGTTTGGCTGCTCAAAAGCTAAACTGGCTTAAAGGTTGTGGTTCGGTAATGGCTATTCCTATTAGTGCCGGTAGTAAAAATCCTTTCTTCGATAGAAAAAGGAAAGAAAGCTGAGAGCTAAGAGTGAAGAACTAAGAACTAAGAGTTGGCGCAAAGCGAAGTCAATCGTAATGCGCAGTAGAGACGTGGCGGCGTGCCGCGTCTCCAGAGATAATGCGCTAAGCGGCGCGTACCTTATAACCGTAGATAACGCTTACCGCTCGTCATACGCCTATGCAAATATTACTCTTTGGGTAGATGGTAGAGTCGCTTCGCGCCAACTTTTAACTTTTAGTTTTTATCTTTTCTGTACTGTGTTACAAAAAAAACTCAGTGTGTTTTTTAATAAACATGGTGTGTTGAGAAGAGAAAAACACTGAGCTTTTTCTGTAGCACACGGCTGTTTTATGCGAAAATATAGCAGATGTTTGGTAAATTGGAGAAAACACTGTAACTTTGCACCCCCAATAAAAAGGCAGGGTATAAAGGAGGCATATATTTGAACATCTTTAGTAATATTATTTTTATAATGAATAAGCCGTTATTAGGTTTAATGCTATTTTGTTGTTGTGTTTTAGACTCATTAAGTGCAACAACGGTAATAGCAGATAATGATTTTGCAGAGGTGCTCTTGAATGTTGAAGCAAGCGCAGAAAGTCCACCTCGAGAATCTCATTATCGAACGGTGCGTATTTATTATCGTGTAAACCGAACGGAAATAGATGCCACTTATATGGGTAATGATAGCACGTTAAGTGTTGTCGATAGATTGTTTGATAATACTATATTGAAAGATGGAGACTTTGTTGTTATAACCGCTACAGCATCTCCCGAAGGTCCTCTTAAAAATAATCAACGTTTAGCTATAGAAAGAGCGCTCGCTCTTAAAAACTACATTACACAGAAATATCCAGAAATAAAAGAAAATCAGTTTGTTTTGCTTCCCGAAGCCGAAGATTGGACAGGGCTTAAAGAAATGGTTGAAGAGGACGAACAGGTTCCTTTCCGTGAGCAGTTACTTGATATACTCAATAGTAATCTGAATACAGAAACCCAAAAGAAAAGAATTCGAAAATTAGCAAAGGGGGCAACCTATAGGTATTTGTTAAAACATATTCTACCTTATTTGCGAGGTAGTGCTACCAGTACTATTTATCTTAAGGAAGACATTCCTGTTGAGCCTGAAATTATTGTTAGGGTCGATACTGTTTATGTAGATAGAGAAGTGTTGCGTATAGACACGGTTTGTCCAGAAAAAGAAATATTCAAAGCTCCAAGAAACTTTGTTATTGCAGTAAAGACTAACTTGCTTTACGATGCTGCTTTATTGCCTAACTTAGCAATCGAGTATCCATTCGGAACAGATTACAGATGGTCGGTAGGCGTAGAGGGAAATTGGTCGTGGTGGAATACGAATGCAGATAGCTATTATTTTCATCGAATACAAATAGCTGGACTTGAATTGCGCCGTTGGTTCGGAAATAAAACTGGAAATCCTTTGAACGGTTGGTTTGTGGGAGCCTATGGATATGGAGGAACTTATGATATTAGGTTGTTTACTGATAAAAAAAGCGACGAAGGACAACTTAGTAACTGGACTTATTCTGCTGGTTTGACTTTCGGCTATGCTATGCCTTTAGCCGAACGTTTGAATCTTGAGTTTAGCTTAGGGGTAGGTTATTTGGGTGGCAAATATTACAAATATACGATAGGTTCGTGCGAAGAATGTATTTTTCCTTGGAAGAGCACGCATATTAGAAGTTACGTTGGACTTACTGATGCGAATATCTCATTGGTATGGTTGATAGGAAACGTTACTAATAAAAATAAAGGAAAGGAGGCGCAGCAATGAGAAATGTTCTGGTATTGTTTTTATTCGCCATTGTTCTTATTTCGTGCGAGAATAAAAGCCTGTGCGATGCCGGATTGTGCGACAAAGCTGCTGTTGCTATAAAGGTTGTCGTTAACTGGGAGAAAACCTCTGATGTCAGAGCTATGCGAATGAATATATTCTCTTTAACAGATGAAGTATCCGATTATGGGCGAGATAATATTCCAGTGAGTGGAGAAAAAATGATTAAGTTGCCCAACTACTCTTCGCATCTTCCTTTTTGTTACGATAATTATGCGAATATTTATTTTAAGAACGAAACAATTCTTGGTTCGTTCCAGGCTTATTGTTTAGAAACCATACGGCAGACATACAATACATTGGCTACTCCTGTAGAGGGAGAGAAAACAGTAGAAGATCCTCGAGGAAATTTCTTCGTGCATTCGTGGCAAGAGCCCTTTGATGTTATGTTTTGTAATGATTGTGAAGATCTGTTGATTTTGAACTTCTATCCGAAGAATATACTTCGAGAGTTCACTTATCGGGTCAATAATATAGAAGGGGCTAAGAATGTTGGTGAGGCTCGAGGAGCTACGTCAGGAATGGCGGCAACTTATTTCTTCCGAACAGATGAATTAACGACGGAGCGTTCGACTGTTTTGTTTGTGAATTCGACCGTAGGAGTCGATGATAATGGCGTCGGCTACATTGAAGGTTCTTTCTTTACGTTCGGTCCTGTTCCTCCTTACACCAATCGGTTTACGATAGAAGTTCTGTCGAAAGCTGGAGCGTACTATACTGCCTATTGGGATGTGTCGGGACAAATAAGCGAATCTATGGCAAACCGTGAAGCCAAGTTGGCTCGCGACGGATACGATATTTTAATTGAAAACAAATCAGACATTCCAGAAATACCCGATCCGGGCGAGACTCCCGAAGGAGGCGGAGGCTTTGAGATCGGTGTAGACGAGTGGGATAATGTAGATGTATATTTATAAATAACTTTAGTATAAACTTAATTTTTAAAAGAATGAACAAAGGATTATTATCATTCGCAACCTTAGTAATGGTTGCATTAACGTTGGTATCTTGTTCCAACGACGACAATTTGGATTCTCTTATCGAACAGACTAAGGGAGAGGGTATTGAGTTTCGCACTTTGATGGATAAACCATCAAACGGTCTTCGTGCGGCTATAACAAACGAAGATAACATCTTGAGCTTTCAAGTAACAGGTATTAAAATGAACGGCGCTTCTCCTGTAACAGAAGCACCATATCTATTTAATGCTTTCGGTATTACACGTGGAGAAGATGATAGCTGGAATTATACTCCTAAGCGCTATTGGCCAGAAGGTCTTAAAGTCGACTTTTATGCTTACAGCCCAGCTTCGTCAAAGAATATTGAAACAGGTAAAGGTATTGCTGACTATGTTGCTGGTGCTTCTCCAATCACTTATACAGTGCCTCAAGTGAGCGAAACAGATGCGCAAGAAGATTTCTTGGTGGCAAGAATTAAAGGTCAAGACAAAAACTCTGGAAATGTTAAGTTGAACTTCCTTCACGCACTATCTCGTATTAAATTCTACGCGAAAACTTCGCAAAAGAATATTACTTATACTATTGAAAGTGTAGAATTAATGAACTTGAATACAAAAGGAGAATTGAACTTAGATGATGCTGGAATTGTAGAAGCGGGCTCATTGGTTTACGATCCTAGTGCAGATCCTACTGTAATATGGGAGAGCCAAGGTCCTTCCGACGATTATATTGTGGATATGGGAACAGCTCCTATCTATTTGCTTAACGAATACAGATCTATTTTAGGTAAAGCAGGTGCTATTTTGGTAATGCCACAAGTTACTAAACTTTCATCAAAAGGAACGGGGAAAGTAGAGCCTGGCACTGGAGAATTCGCAATAAAAGTATCATACAAAGCTTTTGTTGATGATATCTATTATGCAGGAAGTGCAACGACTCCAGAAGTGAAATACTTTGCTGTAAAAGATATTGACGGAAGAAAAGATAGTGGCAATGATTTAGGTATCGCATTCGAAATGGGACGCCAATACAACTTCTACCTTGGTTTTGGTGAAGATGTAAACGGTGAAATTAAATTCGAAGTAGGTGTAAGCGACTGGAATGACACTCCGGATCAATATATCCCGGAACCAACCAACTATTATGGTATTATCAGTAACGATTTGGCAAAAATGGCAAACAAAGATTCTGATGTAACTAAAGAAGTAACCTTAGCTCAGATAGAAGCTATTGCGTCATTATCACTATCAAATAAAACTTCTTTCGACTTTACAGGAATAGAATACTTCAGAAAAATGACTTCAATTTCGCTTACTAATGTTCAAGCGGGAGATTTGGATGCGTCAAAAACTCCATTACTTACAACAGTAACTATTAGTGGTTCTACACTTGGGAACGTTAATTTGTCGAATGGTAAACTTACTACACTTACTCTTTCTGGAAACAATACATTTGCATCATTTGATGCTTCAAAGAACAAGCTAACATCTGTAACATTTAGTTCAACTCCTAAAATTGACGGTAGCTTGAATCTGTCGGGTAACACTACATTGACAACGATAAATCTTACAGGTGTAGAGTATATTGCCTCTAAAACATTTGATTTGGATTTATCTAATTGTGGATTGACAACAGCTACTCTTTCTTCAACTAAAATGTCAGACTTAAACATGTCTAACAACCAGTTAGCTACTCTTACAGTTACAACGTCTACTTTCGAAAACTTGGATGTATCGAATAACAAGTTGACTGATGTGAAGTTTGATAAGAGTTCTGTTAAAACTGGAACTGGAACCGGGCTACTGAATGCAAAAGGAAATGCAGCTTTGGAAACATTCTTAACGGTTACTGAAGGTTCTTCTAATAATGCTTATGTGATAGATAACTTGAATGTACAAGACAGTAAGGGGATCACAAAAATAGACGTTAAGAAAGGTTATACAATAGATACTTTAACAGTATGGGATGGATGTACTAATGCGTATTTAACCGCTTCGCCCGCATATATTCTAAACAAACATAGTAGTGGTGGTCTTTTTGGCTATGTGAACAATATTAAAACGCCAAATGGAACGCCAATTCCATAAATTTATACTGCACACACACTTGTGCAGATATAACTAACCTAAGCCGGAAGGGGTTGAATGTCCCCTTCCGGTTACTAATAACGCAAAATAATATGATGAACAATATATGCAAAGTCAATGCTTGGGGGATGCTTTTCTGTGTTCTGATCATTTTGTTTTCTTCCGGATGTTCCAATGAGGAGAGTGAAATGGAGAGCCGTGCTATTGCTTTCGACTGTTCGACTGTAGCTTTGCGTGCCGCCTCTTCCTCTGTCGAGGAGATGCAATACTTTCGTGTATCGGCTTTCTGGAATAAGGGCGCCGACGGTTGCGAAACTTTTATGAACGATCAACTCGTAGAAAAACGAAACGGAAGTTGGGTCTATTCCCCCATGAAATATATGCCGGGATATGGTTCGGTTAGCTTTTTCGCTTATGCTCCCGCTTCTTCTGCTGGATTTGATGAGCCTGTAGAGATAACACCCGCGAGTAATCGTTTTTCAATAAAATACACTGTAAGTAACGACTACCAGCAACAAGAAGACTTGATGGTAGCAACTAAACTTAACAAAACAACAAGTCCTATTAGTCTGAGTTTTAAGCATGCCCTTTCTTTCGTTAACTTTCAGATAAGGAGTGAGTCTACAAATATAGATTATCGTATCTCGAAAGTGGAGTTGGTAAACTTATATAGTCAAGGCGAACTTATAGGAAAGGAAAATGACGAAAAAACATCTGATTGGTATTGGGAAGAAGATGTTTTATCTGCAACTACTTATACCGTTTATCAGAAGTATCCGATTGATACCCACGGTACTACTTTCCAAGATATTGGTGATGTGATGGTGCTTCCGCAAAAGCCTATTGATTTTAAGATAGTTGTAACTTATAGCGAAATAGGGTCTGGTTCAGAGCTAATGAAAGATCTCTTCCTTGATCCAGATTTTGTATTTGAAATGGGTAAAAGGTATACGTTTTTCCTTAGATTGTAGGTGTTGAATTAAAACTTATAAAAAAAGTCTTCCTGAAAGAAATATAATTTCCATAGGAAGACTTTTTTATTTTCTTACACTTACTATTACTTAACAGTAATAAAAGGCAATTTGTCTCCCGCCATATACTGAGGCAGTTTTCCGTCCCACTTGTTTATAGCCATTTCTTGAATAACTAAAGGCGATAGAGAAGCTTGTTTTATAACCTGAGCCTCAGCTTCCAGCTTCATACGTTCTAAAGTAAACTTAGCAGCAAGAGCACCTTGTTCTGCTATTTTCTTGTCTTCGATAGCTTTGTTAAACTCGTCGCTGAAATCGTGATTAGTAATAAGAAGAGTTTTAACAGAGATGCCGTTACCTTCAACCTGATCAGCAAAAGTAGTTCTTATACGATTTGATATTTCCGCTCTTTTCTCTACGAAAGCTTCGATAGGATATTCGGCAATAACAGCATTTACTTTTTCAGCAAGAGTAGGGCGAACCAGTGTTTCTTCAATTTTAGTACCGTAAGTTTGGTAAATACTACCAACTTGAAGAGGGTTAAGGGCATACACTAACCCAACTTCTACCGAAATAGTTTGAATGTCGCTTGATGAAACTTCAGTTTTTAGAGTTAAATTTCTGTCTCTTATTGATAATTTGTGAATTTCATCAACATACGGAATTTTCATATGCAATCCTTCGCCAGTAACACCAGTTAGTCTTCCTAATCTTAGTACAACAGCTCGCTCTCCTGTGTTTATCGTATAGAAACTACCAGATAAAAAGAATGCGGCAATGAGGGCTAAGACTACCCAAGTAATAAATTTTTTGTTTAGATTCATTTGTCTTTGTTTTAATGTTTATCGGAACAAAGATAAATAAAAAATCTAATTACACTACAAAAAGTTGCAATTGCTTCAGCTGCAATGAAATATTATTTTGTTTTTCTCTTAAAAATGCAAAGCTTCACTTAGGGTCGTCTTTCTACTAAGAGACCCCTTCTCTCTCTTAGTAGAAAGGCGAGGTCTCTCTACTAAGAAAGGCGGGGTGCTTTAAGTATTAAGGCGGGGAGGTTCTACTAAGAGCGACGTCGGGTCTCTACTAAGAACGGCAAGGGGTATCTAGTAAGAGCGGCGAGGGGTATCTACTAAAAAGCAACTCGCCTCTTCTAGTGGTAACAACAAGGTGTTCTTATAAGAAGAGGCGAGAGGTTATAATGTTGGCTATTTATTAGAAAGCAGGAGGGCCGCCTCCTCCTCTGTTGCCTCCTCCCATCTCCATTCTTCTTCTCATACTTTCGGGGTTGGGACCTCCTTCTTCTCCACCTCTTGAGCGTTTAGCAGAGTTGTTTTCGAAATTAGCGAATTTATAAATAACACTTGCCATAAAGTAGCTAGGCAATGAGTTAGATTCGGAAATTCGATAACCGTTATTGGTGTAAGATGCCGAGATGCTATTTCTATCTTGTAAAATATCGTAAATGTCTATTTTTATAGAGCCAGAATTAAAGCCTTTGCTGAATAATCGTTTTGTGATAGAAGCATTCCATATTGTTTCGGGAATATCATAACCTTCGGTATATCCTTTACGGGCAGTGTAAGTTATGTCGCTCTCTATGGTTATATTAAAAGGTAAATACCAAGTGGTGTATGCGTTTAGTCCGTAGTTGTAAGTGTCGCGATTATTCTCGGGGCGTACAGTATATGTTATATGATTATAATTAAAATTAGCTCTTAATCCTAAGTCAAATAAATCGGAACGAAAACTACCATTGGCACTTATTTGAGTAGAGAAATCGCCTTTTGTATTCTTTACAGTATTTGTGTTTCCAGCAACATAATTAGATACATAAGATTTTTGATCGCTGTAGTTAACGGAAACATTAGAGCCTAAAGAAAACTTCTTATTTCTTAAAGGAGAATTTATACCTCCCCTAAATCCCATATTCCAGTTGCCATTTATATTGTCGTATGTTGTTTCTCTAATACCGTCAGATCTTAATGTTTGTATAGATACGATGTCGTTTATAGAAAAACCTCCATTAAGACTAAGATTGTAATTAAGCTGTGTGTCTATTACGTATTTTTGAAAACGAGCATTAAGAGAGTTTCTGTATCCGGGTTTAAGATTAGGATTACCTGTAACCCAACTGTTAGGTCGAGAAGTGTCGGTGTAATCTCTAAGTTGACTTGCGGAAGGTTGGTTTGTTTGCCCTGAATAATCAATTCTTAAATTAGTACGCTGACTAAATAGGTAATTGAAGTTAACAGTAGGCGAGAAGTTAATTACATTTTGTTTAATAGAACTAATAACAGAGTCACCTATCATATTTGGTAATCTATTATAATAAGAATACCTTAGTGGATCTGAACTCGAAGACGGTTGATATGTTTCTGTGAGTGAGTTTGATGGATCGACATTGAATCCGATAGTATAATTAAACTTCTCTCTAATTGCTTTGAAACTTAAGCCAATGCGTTGAGTTGTTGAGTTACGTAAAGTACTTCTACTTTGGTCTAATACGAGAGATGCAATAGAGTCGGTTTCTATCATAGAAATCAATAACAAAGGATCGTGCCCATATAGGTTTTCATATAAATCGTAAGTACTGTTTACGTTTTCCGAATCGTTGTAAGATATTCTATAGAAAAATTGTAAGAAGTTATTTTTGCCTATAGGCTCTACGAAAGAGAGATTAGCTCTAAAACTTTTACTTGTATTATCGCTTTCGTCTCGTCTGTTTTGTATAGAGTCGTGTTGTATTGTGTATCTATATGTTTGATTGAAAGTGTTTTCGTAAGAGAAATTATCGTTATAACTTCCGTTTAAGCTTATAGTAAAAGTACGTCCTCTTTTGCTGTTAAACTTATGAGAATAATCTAAGTTAGCACCTAAGTTATAACCATCTCCTTTAACTTTAGAGTTTTCTTCTTCGGTTAAAATCATATCAGAAGTGTCGTAGTCTGAACGTTCCAAAGATTCTTCTTGATAACTTTTGTCTTTGTTGAACGAAAAGTTAGGACGGAAAATCAAAGTATTCATAGTGTCGGGTTTCCATTCTAATCTAAAGTTTGCAGCAACAGCATCTGAAATGTATTTATTAAGAGATGAACTTCTGTCTAATTGAGATATGGTTTCTGATAATGTTGCGCTTTCTGATTTGTTTTTAGAAAGACGATCTATACCAGTATATCTTACATCTCCGTTTACAGATAATGCTGTTGAGAACTCTTTATTCATATTTGCCATGATATTAGTAGTGGTTGTAATTCCTCCGCTACCTCTGCGAGTTCGCATTCCGCTCGACCTTTGAGCGCCTAAATCTTGAGCCCCCATATTGTTATTGTTGTTTTTGCCCACAATAACAGTATATCTGTCAAAATCTTGCATTTTATTCAAGAAGCCAGCCATTCTGTATCTGAAATCATTTTCGTTTGCAAGGTCGGCACCTGCACCAGCATAAGCATTACCCACAGTGCCTCTTTTCATACCAGGCTTAGTCGTAAGATTAATTATTGTTTCTTCCTCACCGTCATCAAATCCAGTTAAGCGAGCTGTTTCGGATTTTCTATCAATTACTTGTACCTTTTCAACCATTTCGGCAGGTAGATTTTTAGAAGCTACTTGAGCGTCGTCAGAGAAAAATTCTTTACCATCAACAAGTATCTTGGGAATGCTTTTCCCGTTTGCAGTTATTTTACCGTCTTTGTCTACTTCTACGCCAGGAAGCCTTTTAAGCAAGTCTTCGACAACAGCGTTTTCAGTTACCTTGAAGGATTCGGCATTAAACTCTATTGTGTCATTCTTCACTATCATTTCGGGAGTTTCGGCAACAATAACAGCTTCTCTAAGTCTTATTGCATCTATTTCGAGATATTGAGTGCCTAAGTTTTTGTTTGGTTGTTCGTTTGATAGTGTTACTTTCTGTAATGTAGTTTTATACCCCAAGTATGAAAACTTTAGAAGATAATTACCCGAAGCTAAGTTTTTGATAGAGTAAACTCCATTTTGATCTGTTGTTGCTCCTGTAATTACGGTGCTATCTTTTGGATTTAATAATCCAACCCCAACACCTATCAAAGGTTCTTTCTCATCTTTGTCAAATAATGTGCCCGATAACGAAATGTTTTTCTGTGCAACTACAGAAAAAGAACAAAGAAGGAGAATCAATAATATATTCCCGAAAATTTTCATACAATTATTTTTATTTAGTTAGTGAACTTGAAGTTCAGACAAAGGGAAGATGCAAAGGTTTAATGTATGAGCTTGTTTTTTAATATTTTAACAAAGAGAGGAGTGTTATGTTCGTGAATATTCAACAAATAGTTGTACTTTCGTACTCTAATTTTTATAGTTAATGAAAGATTTTATTAAAGTTTTAAGAAGGTATATTCCTCCGTATAAAAAATATTTGATAGCAAGTGTAATAATGAGCATACTATCAGCGGTGTTTTTTCTATCATCGTTTTATTTAATCATTCCAATTCTAAATTTATTATTTGAAATAGACAGTGATGTTGTATATGAATATGCTCCATTAACATTAGACAATATAACAAATATAGTGTCGGTGTTGAAAAATAATTTTTATTGGGCTATGTCTCAGCTTATGGAGACGTATGGGGGGACTAAAACCTTGTATATATTGGGGGCATTCCTCGTGGGAATGACGATAATTAGAACAGGAACTCTTTATTTTTCGTCGTATTTTATGATTCCTATTCGAACAGGGGTAGTGCGTGATATAAGAAATCAAATAAATGATAAAATAGTGTCGTTGCCACTTGCTTTCTTTTCGGAAGAGAGAAAAGGAGATATACTTGCTCGTATATCTGGCGATGTAAATGAAGTGGAGAGCTCTGTTATGAGTTCTTTGGATCTGTTGTTTAAGAATCCTGTTCTAATCTTTATTTATTTCGTATGTATGCTTTTTGTTAGTTGGCAGTTAACATTGTTTGTGCTCTTAGTATTGCCTATTGCTGGTTATATTATGGGGCAAATAGGGAAAAATCTTAAAAAGAAATCATTGTTAGGACAAGAGCAATGGGGAGGGCTTATGGCTCAGATAGAAGAAACCTTAAGTGGTTTGCGTATTATTAAAGCTTTTAACGCCGAAAATAAGATAAATAAACGATTTAGAGAGAGCAATAATACTTATAGAAATACAACAAAACGTATCTTTCGTAAACAGCAATTAGCACACCCTGTTAGCGAATTGTTAGGAACTTTTACTATCGCTATTGTTTTATGTTATGGCGGGTACTTGATTTTGAATAACGGCAGCTCTATGGAAGGAGCCACCTTTATTTATTACCTTACAATCTTCTATATGATAATAAATCCAGCTAAAGATTTGTCAAAGGCGGCTTATTCGATACAAAAAGGCTTGGCTTCTATGGATAGAATAGATAAAATACTTAATGCGGAAACAACGATAACAGACCCCAATAACCCTGTTGAAGTTTCTCTTAACGACAATATTTCGTACAATAATATATGGTTTAAGTATAGAGAAGAATGGGTTATAAAAGATGTATCTCTTAAAATTCCTAAGGGTAAAACTGTAGCGTTGGTTGGGCAGTCTGGTTCGGGTAAATCAACAATGGTAGATTTGCTTCCTCGCTTTTACGATGTGCAAAAAGGAAGTATAAGTATTGATGGTGTAAATATAAGAGATGCTAAAGTTAAAGATTTAAGAAACTTAATGGGTATAGTAAATCAAGAAGCCATACTGTTTAACGATACATTCTTCAATAATATTGCTTTTGGAATAAAAGATGCAAAGATGGAAGATGTAGTAGAGGCAGCAAAAGTAGCCAATGCTTACGAATTTATTATAGCAAGTGAAAATGGATTCGATACGAATATAGGAGATAGAGGCTGTAAACTTTCTGGCGGACAAAGACAACGTATAAGTATAGCTCGTGCTGTGTTGAAAAATCCTCCAATATTAATATTAGATGAAGCAACATCGGCCTTAGATACCGAATCGGAACGCTTAGTGCAAGATGCTTTAGAAAAACTTACAACTAATAGAACAACCATAATGGTGGCTCACCGCTTATCTACAATAAAAAATGCAGACCTTATATGTGTTATGCACGAAGGTAGAATTGTAGAATCAGGCACTCATAATGAGTTGATTTCTAAGAATGGATATTATACTAAACTTTGCGAAATGCAATCTTTTTGATGTGAGATTAAAAATTATTCAAAAAATGTTTGCAGTAAAAGAAAAAATATTTACCTTTGCATCGCAAAACAAAAAAGCCAAACGCGAAAGTAGCTCAGTTGGTAGAGCATAACCTTGCCAAGGTTAGGGTCGCGGGTTCGAGTCCCGTCTTTCGCTCAAAGTTCCTGAAACATAAAAATATGGTCTGCTCGGATGGTGGAATGGTAGACACGCAAGACTTAAAATCTTGTGACCATTACGGTTGTGCGGGTTCAAGTCCCGCTCCGAGTACGGAGAAAGACTCTAATTGCTAATTTTATAAGCGATTAGAGTTTTTTCTTTTTATGATTTGCGCTACATTTGCACTATGCTCAACTTAACTTTCTTAAATTAAATTTATTCTCTATTTTATTAACGTTTGGCGAAACCAAAAGAAACTTCTATCTTTGCATCTGTTAAAGTGTTAAAAACTTTAGCATATATAAATGTGATTAAAACAACATAAACATATACAATAGGTTATGAAAAAAATTATAACTATAATTATTTTCTTTGTATTTATAAATATAAATACTTTTGCTCAATTTACTTCTCTATCAGGAGCTGTAAATATAGGAACACATCAAGGAATGCAATTGTATTCAGCTCCGCAGGGGTCTAAGATTACTTATAATGGACGCTTCCAAAGTTTAGAAGTGAATTCTAAGTATTTATACAATAAAGGAAAGAAAGGAGCGTATGCAAGTAAAAAAGAAATTGTTGTAAATGATAACAACAATTTTCAAAAAGCAGGAACATATAATACAATTCGCACTGGAGCTAACATAGGCTATTCGTCATTCAAGAGTAATACTATCTGTGTTTTTGTATCATCGCCTTTATTTATGACTCAGTGCGCTAACAAAAGTAATGAAATACATATAGGTGCAAAAGACCCAATCAAATGGGAGCGTAGTTTGGACGGGGGATTGTCTTGGAGCGATATTCAATGTAATGCTCGAAGTTTTGTTGAGGAAAATCCACGACCAGGAACATATCTATACCGAGTGTTAAATAGTGACGGTACATATTCAGAGATATGTAAAGTTATCTACACAAATGCTGTGCCTGAAACAATAAATACATTACCTACAGTAAATACAAAAATGGTTGATGAAAGTGTTGTCTTTACGTTAGGATTGACGGACGATCATTACACTTATCAATGGTATAAAGATAATACAGCAATTGAAGGAGCTACTGCGAACACATATTCTATTGACTTAATTAAAACTATTCACGAAGGTTCTTATTATTGTGCGGTTGGGAATGGTTATAATTCTGTTAATTCAAAACCATCTTCACTTGTAGTGAACAAATGTCCTCAAATAATTACTATTGATGAAATTCCTGTAAAAGATTATGGTCAGGGGGACTTTTATTTGCCAAAAACAACAAATAAGGGTCTAATAATCACTTATCAAAGTACTAACACGAATGTAGCAGAGATAGAAGATAACAAAGTGCGAATTAAAAATCCAGGTTCAACTACTATTATTGCATCTCAGGTTGGTAATGATGAATATTTATTAGCTTCAACGGTTGAGAGAAAACTAACTGTTAATAAACAAAATCAGGTTATTATATTCGGAGGAATTCCAACTAAAACATACGGAGATGCTAATATTATTTTGCCAGCAACATCAGATAAAGGATTGGCTATTTCATATCAAAGTACCAATATGCAGGTTGCAACGGTTGATGGTAATGTGTTAACTATTGTCGGAGCAGGAGAAACTAATATTGTTGCTACTCAGTCGGGCGATGATTGTTGCTATGCAGCAACTCCTGTTATTCAAACATTGACAGTAAACAAATCAATGCAAAATATAACTTTCCCTAATTTTGAAGCTAAAACTTATGGCGATGCTGATATAGTATTAAATCAATACAGTGACGCAGGATTAGAAATTATTTATGCAAGTAATGATAATAATATAGCTCAAATAGAAGGTAATGCTGTTAAATTGAAAAATGCAGGAGCGGTGCAGATAACCGCACAGCAAGTAGGGGATAAAAACTATTTAGGAGCAACGTCAATAACAAGAACTTTGATTATACAAAAAGCAAATCAATCTATTGCCTTGGATAAAATAGAGCCAAAAACATACGGCGATGCTGATTTTTATCTTAATGCAATAGCAAATAACGGACTCCCAATTGAATATGTTTCTGCGAATGAAAATGTAGTTAAGGTAATAGGTAATAAGGTTCAAATAACAGGAGCTGGCAATACTACTATTACAGCGCAACAAATAGGCAATAGTAATTATAATCCAACGCAAGCTGTATCATTGCCAATTACCATATCTAAAGCTATACAAACAATTAGTTTTAATCAATTGGAAGAAAAAACTTATGGCGATGTGGATTTTACATTGCAGGCTACCAATAGTTCGGGTTTGCCAATAATATATACAAGTTCTAATCCAGAGGTTGCTGAAGTTACAAATAATGTAGTTACTATTAAAAAAGCAGGTAGCACTACAATTACTGCATCTGCATTAGGGAATGATAATTATTATAAAGCTGAGCCTCAAGGACGATTATTGAAAATAAATAAAGCAAAATGACAATCAATGGTATTAAGGATTGATGAGTGAATACGAGATAAAATCAATCATGTCAAAATATGGAAAATACGACTTAAAATCCATAAACTATCAACGTTTCAAAGCAGATAAAGAAAAAAATCGGAATCACAAAGCCAATTCAACAACTGAATACTTACACATTTTGGAAAAATGGTAATGTTGAATCTGATTGCTATTTAGACATCTAACTGTATTGACTTTCACCCTACCCCTCGAAAGCCAAAGGCAACAAATCATTTATCGAGTTAATAACGAAGACTTCCTTTTCTCCGTATAAGTAAAGTTTTATGTTATGCTTAAATCTGTTTTGAGTTTCCAGAATTACCTGTCGGCACGCTCCACAAGGAGTTATAGCCTTTTCGGTGAACTTATTAAAAGAATACGCTGCTATTGCAATTGCATCAACTTCTTCGTTGGGATATTGCGAATTGGCATAGAATAAAACCACACGTTCAGCACATAATCCAGAAGGGTAAGCTATGTTTTCTTGATTGTTGCCATCTACTATTGTGCCGCCAGATAAACGCACTGCTGCTCCGACTTTGAACTTAGAATAAGGCGAGTAAGATTTTAATGCTGCCTTTTTTGCAACATCAATCAATATTTTTTCATCAGAATTTAGCTCTTCGTAAGAACAAACTCTTATCTTTGTGCTGATATTGATTTCTTTCATATCTTTATAAATAAAAGCAAATTTAATCTATTCGTCGAATATATGAAAGCGAAGGCCATTATTCTTTTTATTTTTTCTTTATTAATAGCTTCTACTGCTAATGTTGAAGCTCAAAGATTAGCTAAAGCTAATCTTGATTACATAGATAAATATAGCGATTTAGCTATCAAGCACATGGATAAATATAAAATTCCGGCAAGCATTACTTTGGCGCAAGGAATTTTAGAGTCGGGAGCGGGTAGGAGTGCCTTTGTAAAAGAGACAAACAATCACTTTGGTATAAAATGCCATACCGACTGGAAAGGCAATCGTGTCTATAAAGCAGATGATGGTCCGAACGATTGTTTTAGAAGCTACAAAAAAGCAGAAGATTCTTTCGATGACCATTCTAAATTTATTGCTGAACGTGCTCGCTATTCCGAACTTTTTAAACTAAAAATAAGTGACTATAAAGGCTGGGCTCGTGGTTTGCAAAAATGTGGATATGCTACAGATAAAGCTTATGCAAATAAACTTATTAAACTAATAGAAGATTACGAACTATATAAATACGATAAAAAGGGGAAAAAGGATAATGACAAAAAAGACGTTACTGCTTATCCTTTGAAACGCCAACCATATACCGACCACGGATTACTGTATGTGATTGGAGAAGAAAACGATAGTTATGAACGCATAGCTAAAGAAATGAATTTTAAGGTTAAAGATCTAATAAAGTTCAACGAAGTTCCCAATGGTTTCCCTGTTAGCAAGGGAGATATTATATACTTGCAAAAGAAAAATAAACAAGCTCAGAAGCCTTACTATGAACATATTGTGCAAGTAGGAGAATCTATGTATAGTATCTCTCAAAGATATGGAGTTCAGGTAGAGCGTCTTTATAAAATGAACAAGAAAGATGGAGAATATATTCCTGTCGAAGGTGATGTGTTAAAGTTAAGATAATTATGTTCGACTTGATAACAATACTTGGGCCTACAGCCTCGGGCAAAACTCCTTTCGCGGCAGCTTTAGCTAATAGGCTTGATGCGGAAATAATAAGTGCCGACTCAAGGCAGGTTTATAGAGGTATGACTATAGGGACTGGAAAAGACATAAAAGACTATACAGTCGGAGATAAACAAATTCCCTACCACCTAATAGATATATGTGAGCCTGGGGAGAAATATAATGTTTTTAGATTCCAACACGATTTTCATCAATGTTTTAAAGAGATAACCGAGAAAGGGAAAAAGCCAATACTGTGTGGAGGTACAGGTTTGTATATTGAATCGGTGCTTAGAGGCTATAAGTTATTAGATGTTCCTGAAAATATTGAGTTAAGACAAAAACTTAAAGACAAAACTCTCGAAGAGCTCGAAGCTATTCTTAAAACGTACAAACAACTTCATAATAAAACAGATGTAGATTCGGCACAAAGGGCTATTCGTGCAATAGAAATAGAGGAATATTATACTACCCAGGCTCCCGAACAACGAGATTATCCTCCTGTAAACAGTTTAGTTATAGGTATAGATATAAATAGAGAATTGAGAAGGTCTAAAATAACTAAACGATTAAAAAGTCGCTTAGACGAAGGTATGATAGATGAGGTAAAAACACTGCTTGACAATGGTCTTTCGCCCGACGATTTGATTTACTATGGATTAGAATATAAGTATCTTACATTATACGTTACGAAACAGATCTCATATAAAGAAATGTATGAGAAATTAGAGATAGCAATACATCAATTTGCTAAAAGACAGATGACTTGGTTCAGAGGAATGGAAACAAGAGGGACAAAAATAAATTGGATAAATGCCGAACTTTCGTTAGAGGAGAAGCTTAACCAAGTCGACTTACTTTTCTAAGGCGTTCTTCATCAATAACCTTAATCTTTTTTCCGTCAAGTACAATAATCTTTTCGTCTACGAAATTGCCTAAAGTGCGGATAGCATTAGAAACCGTCATATTTGATAAACTTGCAATATCTTCGCGAGCTAAATAAACATTAATTGTTTTGTCGTCTTCTAATCCATAACTATCTATGAGAAATACAAGAGCTTCGGCTAATCTACCTCTAATATGTTTTTGTGTTAGATTAACAGTGCGCTCGTCAGCTATACCCAAATCTGCAGATAAACGTCTGATGAAATACATACAGATTGCATAGTTATTCTTCATAATGTCGGTAAGCACTGTCATAGGTATAAGACATACGGTAGAAAGCTCAAAGGCGGCAGCATCTGTTAAATAATTTTCTCCAGCAAAGTAAGCTCTATAAGCAAAATATTGAATAGGGCGTATCATTCTGATAATCTGATTTCTGCCACAAACCCCCTCTTTGTATATTTTTACTTTACCTTTCAAAAGACACATTAAATGAGTTGGTTGTTCTCCCTCTGCATATATTTGCTGATTCCTTTTGTAATGAAGAATCGTTGCATTTTCTCTGAGTAACTCCCTTTCCTGCTCATTCAACAGTCGCCACACGTCGCTTAAACTGGTTGAAAAATCTATTATTTCGTCTTCTTTAATGCTCATTTATGCTGTAAAACATTATTATATAGCGCAAAATTAGTAAAAGTTTTGATTAGTTTATATGAAAAGCCTTAAAACTATTCGCCTCTATAGGTTGCTTTGTACTAAAATTTATTGCAATCTGCTTATCTTTTCTTTTTCCTTTCTTTTTCCTTTCTTTACCTTTGTAAGAAAATACATAATATGGGTAGATACAAATTAGGAAAATATAAAGCAACCGACTCAATGAGTCATCTTGTTAGCGAAAGTTATTTTGCTCTTTTAGTTATGAGTCGCTTCGGGATAACTATGGGGTTTAAAGATAAAAGCATAGCGGAAGTGTGTGCTGATTATTCTGTTGATACAAACACATTTTTGGCAGTTGTGAACTTAATGCGAAACCATAATAATATATCTTATTCCGATACTAACGTGTCGATAGAGTCTTTAATGGATTATCTTCAGAGTTCGCATAGCTATTTTTTGAAATATCGTTTGCCTGAGATAAGAACTAAATTGGCAAATGGTCTAAACAAAGATCAAATAGAACTTAATGAAGCAGTGCTTAGTTACTTTGATAAATTTGTGGCAGAAGTAAAAAAGCATATGCTTTATGAAAACAAAAAAATATTCCCCTATGTAAAGGCATTGATTAATAATGATAATCAAGTAAAACCTTCTCTGCTTTTTAATAAACAACACGAACAGATAGAGAATACACTTTCTGAGTTTAAGGAGATTTTCATAAAATATTATCCTGCTAAAAACTCAAATGAGATTAATAGTGTTTTGTTTGATATTTTTAGTTGTGAAAAAGATCTTGCTTCACACAATGCCGTGGAAGATACGTTGTTTATGCCTATAATTGAACAGTTGGAACAAAATAGAACGAACAAGCTATGAGCCGAACAATAACAGTACTTATAGTAGAACCATCGCTAATAATAAGACGAGGTATGCTTTCTGTTTTGCAACAACTAAACTCAATACGTATGAACGTGTTTGAAGTTGCAGCGCAAGAACAACTGAAAAATACACTAAATTGGAAAAAGCCTGATATTGTTATTGTTAATTCAGGAGTGCCAGGACAAATGTCTATTCAAGAAATAAGGAAAGAATCGGCTAACCCTAATATTAAATGTATATCGTTACAAAATTCTCTTTCCGACAATGCGACTCTGAAACTCTATGATGAGAATATATCTATTTACGATTCGATAGAACAGATAGAGGAGAAAATAAACAATCTATTCGCTCAGCCTAAAACGGAAGATAAGGGCGAACAGCTTACTCAAAGGGAAAAAGAAATAATAGTTTGCGTTATAAAGGGGTTGAAAAACAAAGAAATTGCAGACAAACTATGTTTATCTACTCATACCGTTGTAAGCCATAGGCGTAATATTGCATCTAAACTTAATATTCACAGTTCAGCAGGTCTTACAATATATGCAATAGTAAATAAATTAGTTGAACTCGATGATATAAAGGGGTGACACGTTGACGAAGTCAGGAAAAAAGGGAGTGTCTTTTAGTGTCGACACGCCCTTGGATAATAGTTAAGGTAGGTAAAATGATACAGGTGTTTTCTACATTGAAACGTATTATTTCATATAATTAAAACGTATTATTTCACACATTGAAAGAATTTGTTTTTTACATTGAAACTACCCGTTTCATACTAATGAAACTACTTGTTTCATATAGGTGAAACACTTTGTTTC